>NZ_JAKTNR010000006.1 GCF_022760855.1 Thermus albus | reverse complement strand
CGTTCACCCTGAGCCAGGATCAAACTCTCCAACAAAAAAACGCCTAAAGGCGTGATCTTTCGTGCGTTGCCCTGTTCCTGCGCTTTCAAGATCCCCCGCCGGTCCAACCGGCGCGACATTGAATGTACCAGGTGGGGGCTTTTCTGTCAAGATGGGGGCATGGTGGACCTCTTGGTGGTGGTCCCCCACCCCGATGACGAAAGCTTTGGCGCTGGAGGGGCCCTTCTTCTTGCCAAGGAAGCTGGGCTTAGGACGGGGATCCTGACCCTCACCCGGGGGGAAGCGGGAAGGACCTTGGGGCTATGCTCCCCGGAGGAGCTACCCCAGGTGCGGGTGAGGGAACTCCACCAGGCAGCGGAAATCCTGGGGGTGGATTTCCTCCAGGTCCTCCCCTTTCCCAACGCCCTGCCCCAAGAGGCCGGCGAGGGGCCCCGTGGCTTGGCCTCGGGGAAAGGTCTCCTAGACCATCCGGAAGCGGAAGCTGCTATACGGGAATGGCTCCTTTCCCTTAGGCCCCGGTACGTGGTCACCTTTCCCCCAGACGGTATCAACGGCCACCCCGACCACGTGGCCACGAGCCGCTACGCCATAAGGGCCGCGGAAGGCCTGGCCCAGGTGGTCTACTTCGTCCGACCCGAGGGCCCTTGGCCCATTACCCACCGCCTGCGCCTCCCCGAATGGGCCTTGGCCCGGAAGCTCAAGGCCTTGGCCCAGCACAAAACCCAGGCCCTTTCCATCCTGGCCTTCATGGAAGGATATCCCGAACGGCTCTGGACGGAAACCTTTCACCTTCCAGGCTTCCAGGGCACTGAGGAGGGGCCATGGTGGTAAGGCCCTTGGACCACACCGCCGACGTGGGCTTTGAGCTGGAGGCAAGGGGCCTCGAGGACCTCTTCCAAGCTGCCCTCAAAGGGCTTTTGCAGGTGATGTTCCTCTATCCTCCGGAAGGGGGCAGCCGGCGCCGGCGCCTTTCCCTGGAGGCCGAGGACCTGGAAACCCTCCTGGTGCGTTTCCTCAACGAGCTCATCTACCTGATCCAGACCAAGGGCTTCGTGCCCGGAAGGGCGCGGGTAAGGGTAGAAAGGAAGGATGAGGGTTACCGCCTCACCGCCACCCTCTTAGGGGAACCCTTCCAGGAAGCCTTCGGTTTTCAAGGGGAGGTGAAGAGCGCCACCTTTCACGGCCTGCAGGTGAGCCAGGAGAACGGGAGGTGGAGGGCCCAGGTGATCCTAGACGTGTAAAGCGGAAAGGCCTGCCCGGACCCGTTCCAAAAGCCCCGCCCCCACCAAGGCCTTGGCCCGGAGAAGGGCGTTTTTCACCGCCATGGCGTCCGCGGAACCGTGGCCGATGAAAACCGCCCCCTCCACCCCCAGAAGGGGCATGGCCCCGTACTGGGAGGGATCCACCTTTTCCTTCAACTTTCGCAGGGCCCCCCGGGCCAAAAGGGCCCCTAGCCTGGCCAAAAGGCTTCCGCTAAGGGCCTCCTTGACCCAGCCCAAGAGCACCTTGGCCTCCCCTTCCGCCAGCTTCAGGACCACGTTTCCCGTAAAACCATCGGTGACCACCACTTCCGTGGTGCCCAAGAAGATGTCCCGCCCCTCCACGTTGCCAAAAAAGCGCTTCCCCAAGGCGGCTTGCAAAAGAGGATAGGCCTCCAGCACCAAGGCGTTCCCCTTGCCCTCCTCCTCGCCGATGGAAAGGAGACCCACCTTTGGGTCCTGCAAACCGTTGGCCTCGGCATAGGCCAGGCCCATGGCGGCGAACTGCACCAAGAAGGAGGGGCGGCAGTCGGCGTTGGCCCCCCCGTCCAGGAGGAAGGTGCGCCCCCTTTGGCTGGGGAACTCCACCAAAAGGGCGGGCCGTTCCACCCCCTTCACCCGCCCCAGGGTGAAAAGGGCCGCGGCCATGGTGGCCCCGGTGTGGCCCATGGACACCACCGCCTGTACCTCGCCCCGCTTTAGGAGGTCCATGGCCACCATGATGGAGCTTTCCCGACGCTTTCTCACCTCGGTGGCGTGCTCCTCCATGGGAATCCAGTCCGGGGCGTGATGGATGGGCAAGGAAGCCCCATGGCGGGAAAGCTCCGCCCGCAAGCGGGCCTCTTCTCCCACCAAAAGGACCTCCACCCCTTCCTTGGCTGCCAGGAGGGCCCCCTGGACCGTGACCCCGGGGGCACGGTCCCCCCCCATGGCGTCCAGGGCGATCCTCATGCGCTTGGCGGCAGGTGCTTCTGAATCTTGGCCTCAAAGTTGCGCTTGGGCTGGGCTCCCACCAGCACCTCCACCGGCTGGCCGTTTTTGAAGAGGATCACGGTGGGGATGCTCATGACCCTATAGCGCATGGCCGTCTTGGGGTTTTCGTCCACATCCAGCTTGGCCACCACCAGCTTCCCCTCGTACTCCTTGGCCAACTCCTCCAGGATGGGGGCGATCATGCGGCAAGGGGCGCACCACTCCGCCCAGAAGTCCACCAGGACCAAGGGATATCCGGCCAGGGTCTGGTCAAAGTTGGCGTCGGTAACCTCTATGGGCTTCGCCATACCCCACCACTTTAAAACAAAACCCCGAGGGCATACACCCCCGGGGGGAACCCTTAGGGTTATCGTTTCCTCTTGCCGCCCTTCTTGCCCCCCTTGCCGCCGAAGCCCCCGGTGCCTCGGAGGAAGCTTTTCAGCTTGTTCTCAAACTCGGGGGATTGCTTGGGCAGGCGCCTGGGCCTGGGAGGTGGAGCTCCTTCTGGGGCGGGGGTGAGGTCCTTGATGGAAAGGTCCAGCCGCCCCTTGGCATCCCGGCCCTTTACCATCACCTGGACGATATCCCCCTCGTTGAGAAAGTCCCGCACGTTCTTCACGAACTCATGGGCGATCTGGGAGATGTGCACCAGGCCCTGCTCGCCCCCCGGGAGCTCCACGAAAGCGCCAAAATCCGTAACCCGCACCACGCGGCCCTCTACCACACTTCCTGCTTCTAGGTCCACTTTCCTTCTCCCTTTGCGCGGCGGTGATCCGCGATGCCCCCACTATAGCACAAAGGGGCGCACCCCCTTCCGGTCCAAGGGGGCCAGGAGCTCGGCAAAGGTGCGTTTAAGCACGGGGTGCCGCCCCTCAGGAATAAGGTCGGCCAGAGGCACCAGGACAAAGGCCCGCTGGTGAAGCCTGGGGTGGGGCACCTCGAGGCCCTCCTCCTGCAAGACCAGGTCCCCGTATAGAAGAAGGTCCAGGTCAATGGTCCTTGGCCCCCAAGGCTCTTTCCGCTCCCGCCCCAGGCTCTGCTCCACCGTCAAGAGGCCCTCCAGAAAAGCCCTGGGGGAAAGCTCCGTGTCCACCTCCGCCACCAGGTTCAGGTAAAGGGGCTGGGGCGGGCCCACGGGCTCGGTTTCGTACACGGGGGAAAGGCGAAGGAGACGGGTTTTCTCCAGGCGGGAAAGGAGGGAAAGGGCCTTTAGCAGGTAGCCTGCCCGGTCCCCCAGGTTGGAGCCCAAGCCCACATAGGCCAGCACCCTCCCAGTCTATCCGTTGACAGGAGGCCCCCATCCCCCTACCCTGAAGGGGAGATGG
Source organism: Thermus albus (assembly GCF_022760855.1). Classification (NCBI taxonomy): domain Bacteria; kingdom Thermotogati; phylum Deinococcota; class Deinococci; order Thermales; family Thermaceae; genus Thermus; species Thermus albus. The sequence continues at coordinate 122,986 of NZ_JAKTNR010000006.1, read as the reverse complement.
CCGCCTGGGGCAAAACCTAATGGGCCTGGGAAGCCTGGCTTCCCGGGCCTGCCCGGGGGCTTTTCTTTTGGAGGCGAGCATATGGTTAAGGAGGTCTACGAAGACTGGCGCACCCTCCTCGAGGCGGAAAAAGCCCTGGACACCGGCGTCTACACCAAGCACGACCTGCTTTTGGTGCGAGGGCAGGGGGCTAGGGTCTGGGATGCCGAGGGCAACGAGTACATTGACTGCGTGGGGGGCTACGGGGTGGCCAACCTGGGCCACGCCAACCCCGAGGTGGTGGAGGCCATCAAGGAGCAGGCGGAAACCCTTCTCTCCATGCCCCAGACCCTCCCCACCCCCATGCGGGGGGAGTTCTACCGCACCCTGGTGGGCCTTCTCCCTCAGGAGCTCAACCGGGTCTTCCCCACCAACTCCGGCACCGAGGCCAACGAGGCCGCCATCAAGTTCGCCTGGGCCCACACCAAAAGGCGCAAGCTGGTGGCCGCCATGCGGGGCTTCTCCGGGCGCACCTTAGGAAGCCTTTCCGTCACCTGGGAGCCCAAGTACCGGGAGCCCTTCATGCCCCTTTTGGGGCCGGTGGAGTTCATCCCCTATAACGATGTGGAGGCCCTGAGGAGGGCGGTGGACGAGGAAACAGCGGCGGTGATCCTCGAGCCCGTCCAGGGGGAGGGGGGGGTACGCCCCGCCACCCGGGAGTTCCTGGAAGCTGCCCGGGAGGTAACCCAGGAAAGGGGGGCCCTCTTTATCCTGGACGAAATCCAAACCGGTATGGGCCGCACGGGCAAGCGCTTCGCCTTTGAGCACTACGGGGTGGTGCCCGACATCCTCACCCTGGCCAAGGCCCTGGGGGGCGGGGTGCCCATAGGGGCGGCGGTGATGCGGGAGGAGGTGGCGAGGAGCATGCCCAAGGGAGGCCACGGCACCACCTTTGGCGGCAACCCCTTGGCCATGGCCGCCGGGGTGGCGGCCCTGCGCTACCTGGAACGCACCCGGCTTTGGGAACGGGCCGCGGAGCTTGGACCGTGGTTCATGGAAAGGCTCAGGGAGATCCCCTCCCCCAAGATCCGCGAGGTGCGGGGGCTTGGGCTCATGGTGGGCCTCGAGCTCAAGGAAAAGGCCGCCCCGTACATTGAGCGCCTGGAAAAGGAGCACCGGGTTTTGACCCTGCAGGCGGGCCCCACGGTGATCCGCTTCCTCCCCCCTTTGGTCATTGAAAAGGCGGATCTGGAGCGGGTAGTGGAGGCGGTGCGGGCTGCGCTAACCTAAGATGAGCGCAAACGGCTTGGATCCCGTTGAGTTCCTGATGGGGGCCCTCAAGATCCCCTCCCCCTCGGGCGAGGAGCGCCTGGTGGCGGAGTACCTGGCGGAGGGCATGGAACGGCTTGGGCTCAAGGCCTTCGTGGACGAGGCGGACAACGCCCGGGGCCAGGTGGGGCATGGGCCCACCCAGGTGGTCCTCCTGGGGCACATCGACACCGTACCTGGGGTGGTGCCCGTAAGGCTGGAGGGCAACAAGCTTTTTGGCCGGGGGGCGGTGGACGCCAAGGGCCCCTTCGTGGCCATGGTTTTCGCCGCCGCTGGGCTTTCGGAGGAGGCGAAAAGGCACCTTACCGTTCACCTGGTGGGCGCCACGGAGGAGGAGGCCCCCAGTTCCAAGGGCGCCCGCTTCGTGGCTCCCAGGCTTAAGCCCCACTACGCCATCATCGGGGAGCCCTCGGGCTGGGAAGGCATCACCTTGGGGTACAAGGGGAGGCTTCTGGTAAGGGCAAGGCGGGAAAAGGATAACTTCCACTCCGCCCACCACGAGCCCAACGCCGCCGAGGAGCTCATCAGCTACTTTGTGGCCATCAAGGCCTGGGCCGAGGCCATGAACGTGGGGCAAAAGGCCTTTGACCAGGTGCAGTACACCCTAAGGGATTTCCGCATCCAGCCGGCAGAGCTCAAGCAGGTGGCGGAGATGTTCTTTGACCTGCGCCTGCCCCCCAGGCTTCCCCCAGAGGAGGCCATCCGCCACCTCAGCGCCTACGCGCCCCCCACCATTGAGCTGGAGTTCTTCGGCCGGGAGGTGCCCTACCTGGGTCCCAAGGATACCCCCTTGACCCGGGCCTTAAGGCAGGGGATCCGCAAGGCGGGGGGAAAGCCGGTCTTCAAGCTCAAAACCGGCACCAGCGACATGAACGTCCTGGCCCCCCACTGGAACGTGCCCATGGTGGCCTATGGGCCAGGGGACTCCACCTTGGACCACACGCCCTACGAGCACGTGGAGGTGGAAGAGTTCCTAAAAGGGATAGAGGCCCTACGGGAGGCCCTCGAGGCCCTGGCCAAAACCCACGCACCCCCAGAGAAGGTGGGCTAAACTTGGGGCGTGGTTGCGTATTGGCTTGGGTCCCTGACCCTTATCCTATTCCTCGGCCTATTCCCTCCCACCGCTCCTTGGAGCGAGCGCTTTTTAACCCCCCTGGTGGCCCTGATAGGCGGGGGTATTCTCCTTGGGCACCGGCAGAAACCCTTTGGATTAGGGCTTTTCTTCTTGGGCCTGGGCGATCTGGCTTGGACCCTTGAGGACCTGAGCCGCCTGCCTCGAGGACTCTACCTGGAGTTTCCCTACCTTATAGGGTACGCCGCCCTGACCTGGGGACTCCTTTGGCTTCCGGGAAAACCGCCCCGCCTGAGCCTTTGGCTCCTGCCCCTGGGGCTTTTAGGCATGGGCTCCGCCTTTCAGCCCGAACTGAGTATAGACCGCCTCTACATGGTCTGGGACGCCCTCCTCCTTCTCCTCCTCCTGCCGCGGTTGGAACCTATTTTCCAAGAGGGCATCGGAGGACGGGCCCTTTGGGGGGCGGGTTTCCTCCTCTTTTTGGTGGCGGACACCGCCTACGGTTACCTGGAAGCCACCGGGGGATACCCCACGGGCCATCCCGTACACCTGCTCTGGACCTTGGGCTACCTCCTCCTGGCCCTGGGGGTGCTGGAGGAGCGAGCGGGGAAGGCCTCCTTCCTGGGGCAGGCCCTGGCCCTTGGGGGGCTCTTCCTGATGCCCGCTTCCTTGTTAAACGACCCGTCCCCTTGGGAAGCGCGGGTCCTGGCCCTTTACGGCGGTCTGGTGGGAGGGTTGGGCCTCCTTTACGCCAACCATCTGGAATGGCGCCGTACGGAGGAGAAGGGATTGCGTTGGACCCGGTTTCTGGAGGCCTTAGCCCGCCTTTCCCCCAGCGTGACCCAGACCTTGAGCCCAGAGGCTCTTCTTAGGGGGGCCCTCGAGGCCACCCGCCACCTCCTCCCCACGGCCGTGGGCCTGGAGGTGCGAGGCAGGCGGGGCCTGGTGGGGGAACGCACCCCCCATGCCCTCACCATTCCTTTAAGCGGGGATGCCGCCTACCTCTACCTGCAGGGCCCCTTGGAAGAGCCCATCCCCCCAGGCTTCCTCTCCCTCTTGGGGGAGCGGATAAGGCAGGTGCTACGCCAGGTGGAGTGGGGCACCTTAGCCCTCACCGATCCCCTCACCGGCCTCCTGAACCGGCGGGGCCTGGAGGTGGAACTGCCCAAACTCCTGGCCCTGGCCCGGCGCTACCAGGCTCCCCTAAGCGTGGTCATGCTGGACATAGACCATTTCAAAAGGGTGAACGACACCTACGGCCATCCCGTGGGGGATGAGGTTCTAAGGCTATTGGGCCGCATCCTCAAGGCCAGCGTGCGCCAGGAGGATCTGGCCGTGCGCTATGGGGGGGAGGAGTTTCTCCTTTTCCTCTACGGCGCGGGCCGGGAAGCCGCCAAGGAGGCGGTGGAGCGGATCCGCTACCGCTTCCGCAGCCAAAAGGTGGACCCCATCCCCTACCCCCTCACCCTCTCCGCCGGCATTGCGGGTGGGGAGGTTCCCGAGAACGAGGCCCAGGTGGAGGAGTGGATCCTCAAGGCCGACTACGCCCTTCTAAGGGCCAAGGAAACGGGCCGGGACCGGGTAACCCTGGCGTAAACCCCTACTTCTTGGGCATCATCTTGGCCATGAGGGCCTCCATGGCCTTCATGTCCTGGTTCAGGTGACCGAAGGCTTTGCCCAGGGCCTTAAGGAGGAGGAAGAGCACGCCCAAGGCCTTCTGCACCTCGGGGTCGGAAAGCTGCTTCAGAATCCCCGCCAGGCCCACCCGGGGCGGGTCCCGCAGGACCTCGGGGGTGAAGGTCTCCCCCAGGCCCCGCTGCAAGGCTGAGGCCATCATGCCGATGGCGGCGGGCTCTATGCGGGAAAGAATGTCCAAGACGTTGGCCCCATGGGAAGCTAGACGGAGAAGCTGGGGTTCCATGAGCATGCCCAAGCCCTCACCGAAGTTTTCCGTAAGGTGCCCCAGGAAGGCTAAGGCTCCCGATTCTTCCAACTTCTCCAGGGTGTCCGCCAGTTTCTCCAAAGCCTCCGCTTGGTCCAGAAAGCGGGCCAAGAGGGAGACCATCTGGAGGTTTTTGGGCTCCATGAGAAGACCCAGGTTCTCCGCCAGGGTTTCCCCGGTACCCACCTGGGCCAGGAGGCCGAGCCCGCTTTTTTCCAAGACCTCCTCTATATGGGCTAGCCTTTCTTCCACCGTAAGCATCTTTTCCATGGTCCCTCCTACTCGATCAAGGTGGCGAACCAGAAGCCCTCAAAGAGCATCTTGGTGACCCGCACCCACTTACCCACGGCCATCACGCCACAAGAGGGCATGCCGGTGCCCGCCAGGAACTTTTCAAAGGAGCACTGGGGCAAGAGGGCGTTGTCCCCGAAGTCCATGATGCACATGGCCACGGGGTTAAAGGGCTCGCCAATGTAGGCCCCCTTGAGGTCGGAGGCGATGACCCCGGCCACGTACTCCCCTTGGAAGTGGGCCACTACCCCGGCGGGAGGAAGCATAAGGGAGGGGTTTACCGTGTCCCCAATGACGAAGACGTTGGGGAACCTGGTGGAGCGGAAGGTCATCTTGTCCACCTCGGGGAAGCCGTCCGCTCCCGCCAAAGGGGATTCCCGCACCACCCGGTTGGGGGCAAAGGGCGGCGTGAGGATGAGGAGGTCGTAGGCCAGCTCCCGCCCGTCCTTGGCCTTCACCTTTCCTCCCTCAAAGGCCACCGGCTCAAACTCCCCGTGGAAGGCGATGCCTTTAGAGCGGAGGATCTCCAGGACCTTTCCGGAGATCACCGGACCCATACCCGCCAGCGGAAGAGGATTCAGGTGGAACACCTCCACCGTGCTCTTCTGACGAAGACCCTTTACCTTCAGGGCAAACTCCACCTGGCCCGCCACCTCATAGGGCGCTGGGGGACAGGGGTAGTAGGGCGAGGAAACCCCCACCACCACCTTGCCACCCTTGAAGTTCCTGAGGGCTTCCCGGAGCTTCAAGGCCCCCTCGAGGCTCCAAGGGGCGTGGCCATCCGGGGCGGGAGAGGGCAGGGCCTCGGCCCCCAGGGAAACGATGAGGTAGTCATAGGAAAGCTCCCCGGCGCTGGTCTTAACCCGGTTATTGGCGGGGTCCAGGGCCTCCACCGTGGCCTGCAGGTAGGTGATGCCCCTCTTCTCCAGGTTGGCCAAGGGCCTACGCACCTGCTCGGGCTCCCGCATGCCAAAGGCCACCCAGGGGTAGGCGGGCATGAACTCGTGGTAGGCGCTCCTATCCACCAGGGTGACCTCCACCTCCCTCCCCAAAAGCTTCTTCACCTTGTTGGCCGCCACCAGGCCACCCGAACCGCCTCCTAGAACCAGAACCTTCGCTGCCATCTTCCACCTCCTGGGTACCCTTACCACGTACCCCTAAAACCTAAGATGCCCCTATCCCCTTTGTGAAGGTAGGTGCAAATGCCCCACCCACCAAGGCGGGAACCCTTCTAACAGGAGCCCTCAGGAGGGGCTCTTGAGCCGTTGGAAGAAGAAAAGGCCTAGCCCCAAAAAGCCCAGGACATCCCCTATCCCTACCCCCCGCCCTAAAGCGGGAAGCACGTACCAAGCCAGGTGCAAGAGGCGGAAGATGGGAATCCAGAGAGCGACAGGCAGGAGGAACCGGGCCTCCCGTTTGGGGAGGTTGGTGAGGAGGTAGAGGAAGGGGAGAAAGAAACCCCCCACCGCCCACAAGGCAGCCACGGTCCCCCAGGATCCTTCCAGCCGCTTCAGGTAGAACTCCACCTCGTGGGGTAGGTCCGCCCCCCAGACGATAATCAGGGTGGTGGCCTCCACATAGATCCAGATGATGGAAAGGGCCAGGAGGAGGTTGGTGTGGTTTTGGGCCTGGCCCATGAGGGCCGGGGTGCCTTTGCTGGCGGCCAGGGCCACGGCCACCGCCAGGGCTAAGACCGCAGCGGAAAGCAGGAGGATGACCCCAAAGGAGGCGGAGTAGAAGTGGGCCTCGAGGGCCATGAAGAGGTCGTAGGAAAGGAAGGTGGCGGCGGCGAATACCAGGGGCAGCCCCCAGGCCCCCACCTCGGAGCGGTGCTCCCCTGGCTTTAGCTTCAGCAAAACCCAAGCGAAGAGGGCGAAGAAGACGACATAGCGCAACAGCATGAAGGGGGCATTCAGATACCCCGAACGGTGGGCCAGGATGGGATCCAAGTTGGCCCCAGGCCGGGCCCAGGGGAAAAGCTCCGGCAGGAAAAAGAAGAAGGGGAGCCCCAAAAGCCCCATGAGGGGAAGGAGCCGGGCCAGGGGGTAGAGGTAAGGCTCCAAGGGAACCCCCCACCGGCTGGTGAGGGCGTTGTGCAACAAAAGGACCAAAAGGGCTCCCAGGGAGAGCAGCAGGAAAAAGGCAAAGGGGAAGTAGGCTGCCGGAGCCCCAAAGAGAAAGGCCAGGGCGTAGAGGAAAATGCCCAAAAAGAAGGGGGCCGAGCGGTTCAGCTCAATAGACCTCTGCATTCACCACCTCCAAAGGACAGGCCTCCTCCAAGAGGCACTGCTTGATGTAGTGGGCGATGAGCCAGCGCTCCCTTTCCGGGATACGGCTCTTGTAGGAAAGCATCCGGCCAAAGCCGTTGGTGGCGGCAAAATAGAAGTACCCCTCGGGCATAGCCTTTACCCCGGGGTCCTGGAAGGAACGGGGCTTGGGCATCCCCAAGGGAACCACCCGCCCGTCCCCCTCCCCGTTAAGCCCGTGGCAGATGGCGCAGAAGGTGCGGTAAAGGGCCTTACCCCGGATGAGCTCCTCCGTGGTGAAGGTGTAGGGGTTGTCGGCAAAGCCGCCCTCGGGCTTAAGCCCGGTGCGCACCTCCAGGTTGAGGTTTTCCCCAAAGCGCACCCGCTCTGGGGCCACCTGCACCTGCAAGGGAGCTTCCCGGAAGGGCCGCACCTTGGGCTGGTCCCACATCCAGCCGCAGGCGGAAAGAAGGGGCAGGAGAAGGAAAAAGAGCCTAGTCACGCCGCACCTCCTCCACCTCCGCCCCCAGGCGGGCCAGAAGCCCCCTGGTGCCCTCCAGGTCAAACCGGGGATCCGAGGCGTAGACGAAAACCCCGTACTCGTCCAAAAGGACTCGCACGTACTCCCGGGCCTGCACCGCGGGGTGGCTGGCCAAGGGAAGGCCGTTGATGTAGAGGAGGAAGAGGAAGATCCCCACGGTGATGGTGAGGATGGTGAGCTCAAAGGTCACGGGGATGAAGGCGGGCCAGCCCAAAAGGGTCTTGCCCCCGGCGTTGTGGGGGTAGTCCAGGGTGGTGTAGATCTGTAAGAAAAGCCCCAACCCCACCCCCAGAACCCCGAGGGCAAAGGCGATCCAGGGGATGCGGCCATCCCCGCCAAGGACTTCCTCCACCCCCTCCACCGGGTTCGGGGTGAGGGCCTCGAGGCGCCGGTAGCCTTGGGCTTTCAGGGTTTTGAGGGCATCCAAAAGCTTTTCCGGCGAGTCAAAGTAGGCCATGAGTCCGTAGAGCATGCCTCCCTCCTAGTGCTTTCGCAAGCGGTGGAAAAGGTGGACCATCTCCGCCACGGCGATGGGGGGGAAGAGGCGGATGAAAAGGGCTAGGCCAAAGAGGAAGAAGCCAATGGTCCCCAAGAACAGGGCCCAGTCCACCCAGGTGGGATGGTAGAGGTGGAAGTTTCCGGGCACGAAGTCGTGGGACAGGCTGATGACCACGATCACGAAGCGCTCCAGCCACATGCCCACGTTGGCCAGGATGGAAAAGATGAAGAGCCAGGTAAGGTTCCTGCGGAACCGGGGAAACCAGAGGGTCTGAAGAAGGACCACGTTGATGAGCATCATGGCCCAGTAGTAAGGGGCGTAAGGCCCGGTCATGCGCCAGATCTGCTGGGCCCACTCTGCGGGCTCTCCCGCATACCAGGCGATGAAGATCTCCAAGAGGTAGATATAGGCCACCCCCAGGCCGCTGGCCAAGGTCACCTTGGCCATCCAGTCCAGGTGGCGCTCGGTGATCACCCCCTCCAGCCGGTACCACCTCCTAAGGGGGATGATCAGGGTGAGGGCCATGGCAAAGCCGGAGTAAATGGCCCCGGAGGCGAAGAAGGGGGGAAAGACCGTGAGGTGCCAGCCCGGAACCAGGCCATAGGCGAAGTCCATGCTGACCACGGAGTGCACGGAGATCACCACCGGGGTGGCCAGGCCCGCCAGGAGCACGTACACCGCCCTATAGCGTTGCCAGTGCACGGCATTCCCCGTCCAACCCAAGGAGAGCCAGCCGTATAGTTTCCGCCGAAAGCCCTTGCTCCTTTCCCTCAAGAGGGCCAGATCCGGAATCAGCCCCAGGTAGAGGAAGAGGGTGGAGATGGTCAGGTAGGTCATGATGGCCAGCACATCCCAGGAAAGGGGGCTTTTGTACTGGGGCCAGAGGGCCATGTGGGTGGGGTAGGGCATCACCCAGTAGAAAAGCTGGGGCCGGCCCATGTGGATGAGGGGGAAGGTGGCCGCGGCCAACACGGCAAAGAGGGTCATGGCCTCGGTGACCCGGTTTAGGGAATCCCGCCAGTTCTGGCGCATGAGGACCAAGATGGCGCTGATCAGGGTACCGGCATGGCCGATACCGATCCACCAGACGAAGTGCACGATGTCAAACCCCCAGGCCACGGGCTGGTTGATGCCCCAGGTGCCCAAGCCCTTCACGAAGGTAACGAAAAGGGAATAGAGCCAGACCAAGGTAAGGGCAGCCCCCACGGCCACCACCACCTTCCAGGGACTAGGGGCCGGTTTCTCCACAGGCTCCAAAAGCTTTTCCACCAAGGTCTTTTCCGTCCACTCCCCTTGGATCAGGTCGCGGTCGGGATGGGGTTCCTTATGCGCCATGCTCCCCCTCCTTCAGCTTGGGATTAGGGTTTTTCAAGTGGGCCAGGTAGGTGGTGCGGGGCCAGGTGTTGGCCTCCTCCAAAAGGGCGTAGTGCCGCCCCTCCTTGCGGTGGGCCTGAATGGGGTCCTCCGGGTCCAGAAGATCCCCGAAGTGGATGGCCTTCCCTGGGCAGACCTCCTGGCAGGCGGTCTTGATCTCCCCGGTGCGGATTTTTCTTCCTTCCTGGGCCGCCTTGGCCCGGGTGTTCTCAATGCGTTGCACGCAGTAGGTGCACTTCTCCATCACCCCCCGGCTCCTTATGGTCACCTCCGGGTTCATGAGGAGGGCCAAGGGGCTCTCCTTGGCCCTATGCGGATCGCCTTTCCCCACAAAGGCCTCCCCATAGGGGAAGAAGTTGAAGCGCCGGGCCTTGTAAGGGCAGTTGGCGGAGCAGTACTTGGTGCCCACACAGCGGTTGTAGACCATGAGGTTCAGGCCCTCGCTGGAATGCTCCGTGGCCGCCACAGGACAGACCGCCTCGCAAGGGGCCTTCTCGCAATGCTGGCACATAACCGGCTGGTGCACCACCCCTTCCTCGGCGAAGTAGCGGTCAACGCGGATCCAGTGCATCTCCCGTCCCTTTTGCACCTCTTCCTTGCCCACCACGGGGATGTTGTTCTCCACCTGGCAGGCCAGGGTGCATAGGCCGCATCCCAGGCAGCGGCTTAGGTCCACGGTCATGGCCCAGGCGTGCTCCCCTTGAGGCCAGGGAGGATAGAAGGAAATCCGCTTTTCCTTATGGGGTTCCCCCTCCAAGGCTTCCTTCTCCTCCAGAACCTTGACCGCCTCCACCTCCCCCAGGTACCCGTGGTACTGGGTGGAGACCAAGGGGTAATACCGGCCTGTGGAGGAGAGTTCCAGCGGCCAGACCACCCCTTCCGGATGGAAGAAGTGGGAGAGGGGTGCCACCCCGCTCCCCTTGGGTAGACCCGGCAAGGGCCACAAGGGCAGAAGGGCCTCCCTCTCCCCCGCCTTCACTCGCATGAGGGGCCGCTTGGGATCGGCCCGCCGCTCCCGGGCCCGGATATCCCCCAAAAGACCCAGGGCCTCGGTATCCTCCTCCCCCAGGAGCAGGGCCCCATCCCACACCAGGCGGCTTAGGGGCCGGGGAAGCTCCTCCAGGTAAGGGTTTTCCCGGTAGCGCCCGTCGTAGAGGCTGGCATCCGGGCGCAGGACAATCTCCAAAGGAGCCTCCTGCCGCAGAGGAGGGAGGCGGCCCTCCAGGCCTGGGGATACCTCCACGGAAAGCGCCTGGGCCTCGGCCAGGGGCCTTCCTTCCACCAGGGCCCGCTTCTCCTCGGGGCTAAGGGCGGGCACCTCCTCCCCCAAGAGCCCCGCCAGCACCTCCTCCAGGGCCTTCCCGCCCCAAAGGGGCTGGATGAGGGCCTGGGCAGGCCAGAGCCGGCCCTCGGCATCCCGGTACTGGCCGGAGGCCTCGAGGGGGTGGGCCAAGGGCAGGCTCCAGACCGCCGCCTTGGTGGGGTAAAGGGAAAGCGCTGCGGAAAAAGCCTTGTCGGAAAGGCTAGGCAAAGGGCCCTCCGCCGCCCACACCAGCCTTGGCGCCCTCTCCGCTTCCGCGAAGGCCTTGGGCGTGGCCACCTCCCGCTCTGGGGGCTCCACGTAGCGCACCGGAGCCTTGAGGGCCTGGTTGATGGCCATGGCCAAGGCCTGGGCCCCGGGGGAAAGCTGGGGGCCAGGAAGAACCACCCCACCCCGCCTCAGGTCCTCCGCCAATACGGGAAGGAACCCCCCATACTCCGAGGCCGGGCTCCCCGGCACCACCCCCAGGGCCTGGGCCAGGGCCAGGAGGAAGGCCTCCACCTGGCTAGGCTTTAGGGCCAGGCGGTGGTCGGCCATGCTACCCAAAAGGCTGGCCCCGCTTTCCACCGCATAGATGCGGTTCATGGGGGGCACACGCCTTTGGCTTAGGGCCTCCCACCAGAGGTAGCCCGCAGGGTGTTCGTGGAGGTCCACATCTACAAGGAGGACCACCTCCGCCTTCTCCAGAGCGTAAACCGGCCAGGCCCGGCGCCCAAAGGCTAGCTCCGCACCTTTATAGATGTTCTCCAGGCTCCAAGCCTCAAACCGGGCTACCCGGAGGTTGGGAAAACGGGCCTGGGCCCTTTCCAATAGACCCTCGAGCCTGGGAGAGGTGATGCGGGGCAGGACCAAGAGGGTTTCCCCTTCCCCCAAGGCCTGCCGCCAAGCGGTGTAAAACCCTTCCCAGGCCGGGGCCTTGCCTTTGCGGGCTGGGTCGTAAAGGCCGTAGAGGCCCGCCAGGGGGTAGGGGCTCATGGCCCTTTCCAAGGGAGCCAGGAAGAGGGGCCTTTCCTGGTAGACCTTAACCCGCACCGGCTCGGCGAAACCGGCATGGGGATAAGCGGTGACGAACTCCGCCTCCCCTCCTTCCACCACCCATTCCGGCTGCCGCACATAGGGTACCCCCTGGCGGCGCACCACCGGAGTGCAGGCTGCTAGGGACAAAAGCCCCAAGGCCAGGAACCCCCGTCGGGTCACCGGACCAAAGGGAAACTCCTCCCGGAAAAGCTCCCGTTCCAAAGATTCCTCGTAGCCGCGCCGTTCCTTCATGAAGCCTCCTAGCGGTGACAGGTGTTGCAGCTGGTAAGGGCCTCCACCGACCGCACCTGATAAACCTCCTTCAACTTTTTCCCCAGCTCGGGGTCCGGGGTGTAGGCCATGTTGAAGACCTGCTCCCTGGGCCTGAGGTGGGCTTCAGGCTTTCGGTGACAGTCCAGGCAGAACTTCATGGTGAAGGCCTGGGGCTGGTAGACCACCGCCATCTGGTCCACCCGGCCATGGCACTCCGCACACCCCACCCCCTTGGCCACGTGGGCTGCGTGGTTGAAGTAGACAAAGTCCGGCGGGTTAATCACCCGGTTCCAGCGCAAAGGCTCGCCGGTCTCCCAGCTCTTCCGCACCAAGGCCAGGTTGGGGCTATCGGGCTTGATGAAGGTGTGGCAGGTCATGCAGGTTTCCGTGGGCGGCAGGCCCGCATAGGCCGCGTGCTCCACGCTGGAATGGCAGTAGCGGCAGGAAAGCCCCAACCCTCCTGGACCTCCCGCGTGGAAGGCATGGCTGAAGGGTACAGGCTGCTCCACGGGTAGGGTGCGCTGTTCAAAAGCCCCCACCGCCACCCCGGAGAAGACCACCAGCAAAAGCGCGAATACGCCTAGGACCGTTCCCCAGAAGAAGGTTTTCACCCATCGGTTGCGCCGGCGCATGCCACCTCCAGTCTTAAAGGCCAAGGCTACGGGTAGGGAGGGAAAGGTTCAATCAAGGGGCCTGGGTGCTTCCATAAGTGAACCGACCTTACCCGTACCTACCCTTTAGCAAGCTCTTCTCATGGATAGGCTAGCGGATAGGGATAGGGACAAATGTCCCCACCCCGGACAAACCCCCCAACACGGAAGGAGGTTGACAAGAAGCAGGCTTTTGCTAAACTGAGGCTTGCGCGTAAGGCGCACCCTGCCGGGATGGTGGAACTGGTAGACACGCCATCTTGAGGGGGTGGTGCCCGCAAGGGCGTGCGGGTTCAAGTCCCGCTCCCGGCACCAAAGAGGCCCTAAGGGGCCTTTTCTTTATGCGGTTGCTCCTTTGGCGCACCCTAAGGACCCTCGAGGACACCCAGGCCTTGGCCCGGGAGGTCCTACCCCTATTCCCAGAGGGAAGCCTGGTGGTCCTGGAGGGACCCTTGGGGGCCGGCAAAACCACCTTCGCCCGCTTTGTGGCCGAGGCCTTGGGCTTTGGAGGAAGGGTCACGAGCCCCAGCTACACCCTTATCCACACCTACCCTACCCCGGAAGGCCCCCTGGTGCACGCCGACCTCTACCGCCTTAAGGACCCCGCCCTTCTCCTTCCCCAGCTGGAAGCCTCCCGGGAGGGAGCCCGTCTTCTCCTGGTAGAGTGGGGGGACCCCGAAGCCCTAGAGGCCGATTTCCTCCTCCGCCTCACCCCTCAAGGGGAGGTGCGCCTCGCCCAGCTATGGCAACTCCACCCCAGCCAGCAAGAGGGCATCCCACAAGGCCTCCCGCCCGGCCCGCCCAGCGAATAGGGCCACCACCTTTCCCTCCGCGTCCACCACGAAGGTCCAAGGCTGGCCCACCACCTTAAAGCGGTTGGCCACCTCGTGGGGTTTGTCCTTCTCCGAGGCCAGAAGGGGAAGGAAGCGGGGATAGGCCTTCATGTACTCCAGCACCACCTCCCGGGTATCCTTGGGCTCCCGGCTGATCACGTAGAAGGGCACCTTGGTTTCCTCCGCCACCCGGTGAAGCCCCGGGAACTCCGCCCGGCACACCGGGCACCAGCTGGCCCAGAAGACAATGACCGCGGGCTTCTTCATGGTGGCCGGGGTGACGAGGTTCCCCTTGGGATCCAGAAGGGCAAACTCAGGCAGGCGCTGGCCCGGCTGTACCGCAAGGGCCAAGCCCAAAACCAAAAGGTACCCTACCCACCGCCTTAGCATGCCTTTATTGTTTACCTTAGCGGGGATAGGTATGTAAACCACCTCACCTTGGCCGCCGCAAGCGTTTCAGGTCGTGGTCCGGCCAGATACCGTCCGCCACCAGGTGGAGCCACTGGGAAAGGTAATAGCCCAAAAGGGCAGAGCCCCAGACCTCCCAGGGCCAAGAGGGCGGCTTCAGGGAAAACTCCATTCCCAGATACCCCGCAAGGCCCTGGGCAAGAACCCCAAGGCCCCCAAGGAGCCCTACCAGGTACCCCAGCCGGGTCAAGGGCCCCAGCACCCAGGTATGGGAAAGCCCCCGATGACGGAAAAGCCAACCGTAAGGGCGCCAAAGGAGGCCCAAAAGGCCCCAGCGCCGCTGGGAACGCGTCCCTTTCTCCGCCAAGTCCAGGTCCGGGGAGAGGAGAAAGGTCCCCGCCAGGTAGGCCAGGGCCAAGGCCAAAGCCCTGGGCTCCTCCGGGGAACCCCCATAGGCCAGGTAGACCACCGCCCCCCCGCCCAGGACCGTCAGGTTGATGGCCTCGTGCACCCGCCCCGAGGGCATAAACCCATGGTATAGGGGACGGGGCGGGGCATCCTGGCAAACCTTACGGAGCGGGAAGGGGAAAGCGCTCCCCCGCGGAAAGGACATCCACCTTGAGCCCCTTGACCCCCCTGCCGGTGTACTCCGCCCCACCGGCATCCACCAGGGTCACCCCTCCCATCCAAACCTCCCCTAGGCCTTTGAGAAGGCGAAGGGCGGTATCCTCCAAGAGGCCCAAGCCCACCAGGTCGGGGTTGTCGGCCACCAGGCGGGAAAGGGCCAGAAACCGCCCCCGCTCCTCCACCCGGGGGAGGAAGACCAGGCCCCTGAGAAGGGCCAAGCCCAAGGCCGCCTTAACCTGCCCTTCCAAGGAGTAGAAGGCCGCCTCTCCCAGAAGGCCGCCCGCCTCCCCCAAAGCCACCACCCCACCTCCTTGGCGGTGGACCTCCAAGAGGGCCTGGAGAAGGAGGCTTCCGCGGATTAGATCCAAGAACTCCGGCAATCCCTCCGCGGCCAAGAAGACCAGGGGGCTTTGGGCCACCGCCTGGGCCACCAGGGGATCAAAGGCTTCCTCCCGGCGCCTGAGATAAAGCACCCGTCCCTGCCTGAGGCCCAGGCTGCGGTAGGCCAACCGCCAGGCCTCCGCCAGGTCCCGCAGGGGATAGGGCACCAGAAAGAGGGCCTCACCCCGGGCCTCCTCCAGGAGCCTGGCCTCCACCGGACGCAAGGCCCCCCGAAGGGGATCGGCGGTCAGCAAGGCGAAAAAGCCCTGGCGCATACCGACCTCCTATACCCCTAGGGTAATACCCTCCTCATGAAAGGAAAAGGGTGGTGTGGTAGACTTGAAGGCGTGGCCGCGATGGTATCCCCCCCGGGGGCCTTATCCAAGGACAAGAGGAGGGCCATCCTCGAGGCCACCTTGGAAATCCTCCGGGAGATGGGGCTTTCCGGGCTGAAGATGGAGGAGGTGGCCCGGCGGGCGGAGGTGGGTAAGGGAACCATCTACCTTTACTTCCGGGATAAGAAGGACCTCCTGAAGAGCCTGGTGGAGGAAAGAACCTGGGCCTTCTACCGGGAGGTGGAGGAGGTGGTGCGCCAAAAGGCGCCTTTTTTTGTGCGCCTGGAAGCCCTCTTGCAAAAGCGCTTGGCCTGGATCGCCGAATGGCGAGGCCTGTGGGCCGCGGTAGCCCGGGAGGCCATGGAGGACCCCACCCCCTGGCTTAAGGGCCTCCACCAGCACTACCTGGACCTTCTGGAGGAGCTGGTGCGAAGCGGCCAGGAGGAAGGAGCCGTGCGCCCGGGGCTTTCCCCAAGGGCCACCGCCCACGTGATCGCGGCCTTGGGGTGTACGCCTCAGCTAGAGGTGGAGGCTTATTTGGAGCATCTCCTAGAGGTGCTCCGGAAAGGAGTGGCGCCGTGAAAGAGTTCCGTCCCGGCGACAAGGTGGTCCTGCCCCCTTACGGGGTCGGTGTGGTGGCGGGCATAGCCCAAAGGAGCGTGAGCGGAGTAAGTCGGGCCTACTACCAGGTGGACTTCCCTGGTTCCCGCTCCAAGGCCTACGTACCCGTGGAAGCCCCCCAAAGCGTGGGCATGCGCAAAGCCCTGGCCCCTGAGGAGGTACCGGTGATCCTGGACCTCCTCAAAAATGGGCGCATGCCCCTGCCCAAGCAGTGGGCCGCCCGGCATCGCAAGACCAGCGAGATCCTGGCGGACGGAAACCCCTACCGCATCGCCCAGATGGCGGGCCAGCTCAGGGCTTGGGAGCTGGAGCGGGGCCTGCCGGACCTGGACCGCCAGGCCCTAAGGCGGGCCATCTACCTGTTGGCGGAAGAGGTTTCCCAAACCCTAGAGATCACCGTCCAAGAAGCCAAGCGCCTCTTTGAGGAGGCCTGGGGCGAAGAACTGAACTGAGGAAACGCTTGGCTGACCAGGGGCCCCGGAATCCGGGGCCCTTTCCCCTCCCGCCTCCGCCTAAAGGAGGAGGCTCCAGACTTTCTTTTCCATCTCCAGGATGCGGGCCAGGTAGCGCTCGACCACCCCAGGATCCAGCCCCTCCACCTGGCCCTGGGCCATCACCTCCAGGTCAAAGAGCACCGCTTGGAACTCGGGAGCCGCCCAATGTTGGGAAAGTTCCTGCCAGGGTCCATCCCCCTCCACGTGGGCGTTCCAGGCCTCCAGGAAAAGGTGGTTCAAGAAGTAGAAGAAGACCAGGCGGTAGGGGTAGGAAAACCCCTCCATCTCCTGGAGCAGGGCGACGTACTCCTGCCGCACCGGATGGACTGGCTCCTTAGGATCCGCCCCTTGGGAAAGAAGCCAGTCCAGCTCCTCCACCGTGGCCATGAGGGCCTGGACCAAAGGAGCCCGGTGGGGATGAGGGGCATCCCGCAAAAGCCCCACCTGAAACCGGTATAAGGCCTCCACAAAGGGGAAGTCCTGTTTGAGCCAAAAGGCGAAGCGTTCCTCATCCCAGCGGATGGGCAAGGCCTTGATCTCCTCCAGGGCCTTGGGGCAACAGCCAAACAGGTCCCTAAACAGCCCCATGATCCCCCCCCAGGACCCCATAGCGCACATACCCTGAATGCCGGAGGGCTTCCGCCACCTTCCTGGCGTGGTCCTCGCTCTTTGCAAACCCAAAAAAGGCGCTACCCGAGCCCGTCATGAGCACCCCCCTTAGCCCCTGATCCCGCAGCCTGGCCTTCACCCGGCGGAGTTCTGGATAAAGGCGGAAGGCCGGAGCCTCGAGGCTATTCCAGTAGGGGGGCTCCTCCCCTCTTTCCAGGGCCTCGAGGATCTCCCCCACGGGGAGGTCGGGCCCGAAGTCGTGGGGCTTGACCTCCGCATAGACCCTGGGGGTAGGAAGGCGCAGGCCCGAGGAAAAGACCACCACGAAAAGAGGGGGTAGGGAAAGGGGCCTTAACCTCTCCCCCACCCCGCGGGCCTCCGCCACCCCCCCTCGGAGGAAGAAGGGCACATCCGCCCCCAGGGAAAGGGCAAGGGCCTGGAGGTCCACCTCCGCCGGGTAGAGCTCCTTCAAGCCCAAAAGCACCTGGGCGGCGTCCGAGCTTCCCCCGCCCAGGCCTGCCCCTTCGGGTAGGGCCTTTTCCAATACGATGCGCACCCCCCCGGGCCAGCCTGCCGCCTCCAGGTACGCCGCCGCCGCCCGGTAGGCCAGGTTCCTCCGCCCGTAGCGCCCGCGGAACTCAATCCCCTCGGGGATGGGTTCCAAAAAGAGCCTATCCCCGAAGGAAAGAGCGGCAAAAAGGGTATGAAGCTCGTGATAGCCATCCGGCCTCTTGCCGAGGAGGGAAAGGCCCAGGTTCACCTTGGCCACCGCTAGGCGTTCCATACCCGCGCCAAGGCCTCCGCCACGGGAAGGTCCTCCGGATAGGTGATCTTGAAAGCCGTCCTCTCCCCCGCCACCAGGGCCACGGGATACCCCAGGGCCCTCACCAGCTGGGCGTCGTCGGTGGCGGAAAGCCCCCGCCTCCTGGCGTAGGCATGGGCCTCCCGCAAAAGGGCGGTGAAGAAGCCCTGGGGGGTCTGGACCAGGCGCAGGGCCTCCCGGGGCACCACCTCCCCGTAGGCCTCCCCCTCTGGCCGGATGAGGGTGTCGGGAAGGGGCAGAACCGGCACCGCGGCCCCCGTGGTGCGGGTGGCCTCGAGGACCCGCCCTATAAGCCCCCGGCTCACGAAGGGCCGGGCCACGTCGTGCACCAGGACCAAGGGGAGGCTTGCCGCCTCCAAAAGGCGGGAAACCGACTCCTGCCGGGTCCTGCCCCCCTCCAGAAAGGTGGCGCGAAGCCCCCTAGGGGCCTCCGCTCCCGGGGGAAGGGCCACCAGGACCTCCGCCGCCTGCTGGAAGGCCCCCAAGGCCCACTCCAAAAGGGTCCTCCCCCCTACCCGCAGGAAGGCCTTGGGCCCTAGGCCCAGCCGCTCCCCGTTCCCAGCGGCAGGGATGAGGACGGAGTACATCGTGGGCTCACCTCCAGGCAAAGCCGCCACGTCCCCATGGTAGCATGGGCGCCATGAGCCTTTGGGAAGCCCTTCTCTTAGGGGTGGTGGAGGGCCTCACCGAGTTCCTACCCGTGTCCTCCACCGGCCACCTCACCTTGCTCTTTCACCTCCTGGGCCTGCCTATCCAGGAAGACCCCTTCCTGAAAACCTTCCTCATCGCCATCCAGCTGGGGGCCATCCTGGCCATTTTGCTGCTTTACGGCCGGCGTTTTGCGGTGGACCGGGCCCTTTGGCTGCGCATAGGGGCAGCCTTCCTACCCACCGCCGCCATGGGCTTCCTCCTCTACCCTCTCATCAAGGGGAAGATCCTGGGGGATGACGGCATCGTGGTCTTCTTCCTCTTCTTCGTGGGCCTGGTCCTCCTCCTGGCGGACCGCGTGGCAGAACGGGCCCGCTATAGGGATGTGCTGGAGCTACCCCTGGCCCGGGTGGCCCTGATCGGGGTTTTCCAGGGGCTTGCCGCCCTCTTCCCGGGCACCAGCCGGAGCGGGGCCACCATCCTGGGGGGGCTTCTTTTGGGCCTAAGGCGCAAGGCGGCGGCAGAGTTCAGCTTCCTCCTGGCCCTGCCCACCATGCTGGCCGCCGTGGGCTACGACCTCCTCAAAAGCGCCCCGGCCGTGCCCCAAGGGGGCTGGACCCTCCTCGTGGTGGGCTTCCTCGCCGCCTTGGTCACCGCCCTCCTCACGGTGCGTTGGATGCTTTCCTTTGTGGAGCGCCACGGCTTCAGGCCCTTTGCCCTCTACCGCATGGCCCTGGCCCTGGTCTATGCCTACTTCTTTCTACGCTAGGGCCAGGACCCGGTCCAGGGCCTTGAGGAATCCCTGGTAAAGCTCCCGCCTGGCCCCCTCCCCCATGAGGCCAAGCCGCAGCACCTGGCCCCGGGTGGGCCCGATCCCCCCCGCCACCGCCACCCCTTGGGCGTAAAGGCCTTTCACCAGGCGATCCGCCTCCACCCCCTCAGGCGGGCGCACCACCAAAACGGTGGGCAAGGGGCTGGCCTTGGGGTAGAGGCGAAAGCCCCGCTCCTCCAGCTCCCCAAGGAGCCAGGCGTACACCTCCTGGGCCCGCTTTTGGCGGGCCTCCACCCCCTCCTCCAGGACCAGGTCCAGGGCCTCCAGAAGGGCGTAGTGCAGGAGGACCGGGGTGGTGTGATGGTACCCCCCCCGCTCCCAATGCTCCGCCACCCGCTCCAGGTCCAGGTACCAGCCTCGCCTAGCGGTGAAGGCCCGGCGGGCCTCGAGGCTCACCGCCACCGGGGCCAAACCCGGGGGGGCGGAGAGGCACTTCTGGCTCCCCGTGAAGGCGTAGTCCACCCCCATCTCCCGCATGGAGAAGGGAAGCATCCCCAGGGTGGTGACGGCATCCAAAAAGAAAAGGGCCCCGGCCTCCTGGGCCAGGGCCCCGATCTCCCGGGCCGGGTTCAGCACCCCGGTGGAGGTTTCCCCGTGCACCAGGGCCACCATGCGGTAGGGCCTTTGCCTTAGGGCCTGGGCCACGGCCTCCGGGTCCACGGGCTCGCCCGGGGGAAACTCCAAAACCGTGGGCTCCAGGCCGTGCACCTGGGCCATCTCCGCCACCCTTCGGGAGAAGGCCCCGTTCACCAGCACCAAAACAGGGCCCCGATCCAGGTTGGCCAGGCCGGCCTCCATGCCCAGGCTTCCCGAGCCCGCCAAAGCGGCCACCAAGGCTCCCTCTCCGGGGTCAAAAAGCCAGCGGAGCCTCTCCTGGATGGCTCGGTTCATCACCAGCACCTCAGGGTCCAGGTGGCCGCGCATGGGACGCATAAGGGCCTTCTGCACACGTTCCGGGATGGGGGTGGGTCCAGGGGTCAGAAGCAGCATCTCGCCTCCTCTACGCCCGTGGGAAGCGGGCATAAGAAAAGCCCCCGCGGCCAGACCGGGGGGGCCCTTCCCGAAGGAAGGGGCCCCCTACCGGATAGCTCGCAGGAGCCTCATTGGGGAATACTTTAGCCTAAGCCCCTTTCCTTGTAAAGTGCTTAATGGATGAAGGATTACTACGCCATTCTGGGGGTGGGCCGGGAGGCCACCCAGGAGGAGATCAAAAAGGCCTACCGAAGGCTCGCCCTCCAGTACCATCCCGACCGCAACCCCGGGGACAAGGAGGCCGAGGAGCGCTTCAAGGAGATCAACGAGGCCTACGCCATCCTCTCCGACCCCGAGAAGCGGGCCCAGTACGACCGGGGGCTTCTGGGGGCGCCGGAGTTGCAAGCCGAGGACCTCTTTGACCTCTTCGCCCAGGTCTTCGGCTTCCGCTCCCGGCGCACCGCTCCCCGGGGGGAGGACCTCGAGGCCCAGGTGGAGGTGGATTTGGAAGACCTGGTCAAGGGAAAGGAGGTGGAGGTGGCCTATGCCCGGCTGGTCCCTTGCGAATCCTGCCACGGCCAGGGGGGCAAGCGGGTGGCCTGCCCCACCTGCGGAGGCCGCGGGGTGGTGGAAACCTACCGCCAGGGCCTCTTTTCCGGCTTCGTAACCCGCTCCACCTGCCCCCACTGTAAAGGGCAGGGCTACCTCCTGGCGGAAACCTGCCCCACCTGCCGGGGCCGGGGACGGGTGGCCCGGGAGGAGAGGGTGCAGATCACCATCCCCCCGGGCATGGACGAGGACCACCTCCTACGGGTCCCGGGCTACGGCAACCTGGCCAAAGGAGGCCCCGGGGACCTCTACGTGCGCCTTAGAATCCGCCCCCACCCCCATCTAGAACGGGAAGGCCCCCACCTGGTCTACCGCCTGAGGATCGGCCTAGCCCAGGCAGCCCTGGGCACCCGCGTAGAGGTACCAGGGCTCTCTGGGCCCATACCCTTGGACATCCCCCCGGGCACGGGGCCCGGGGAAGTGTTTGAGCTTCCCGGAGAAGGCCTCCCCTACCCCGGAGGCCGGGGAGCCTTAAGGGTGGTGGTGGAGCTTTCCGTACCCAAAAACCTCAGCCCCAAGGCCAGGGAACTCCTTAGGGCCTACGCGGAGGAGGTGGGGGAAAAAGTGGCCCCCGAGGGCCTTTGGGAAAAGCTCAAGGGGCTCTTTCGCAAATAGGACCCCTCGTGGTACACTGAGGCATTCCGGGTGGCTATAGGGTGGCCCCTGGGGTCTAAAGCAACCCCTAAAGCCCCGGATACGGGCCTAAGGGCCTGGAAGAGAAGGAGCGGTATGCAGAAGGGTCGGGTCAAGTGGTTCAACGCGGAGAAGGGCTACGGCTTCATTGAGCGCGAGGGCGACACGGATGTGTTCGTCCACTTCAGCGCCATCAACGCCAAGGGGTTCCGCACCCTGAACGAGGGCGACATCGTCACCTTTGACGTGGAGCCGGGCAAGAACGGCAAGGGCCCCCAGGCGGTGAACGTCACCGTGGTGGAGCCGGCCCGCAGGTAAAGGGTAACCTGGACCGCCGTGGGGAGACCTCCCCACGGCGCTAAACTTTTGGGGAACCCATCACCCCATTCTCAGGCTCGGGCCGGTAGCATGGGAGGGATGCGGACCCTTAACCTGAGCCTACGCCCCGTGCTCCCTGCAGACGCACCCCTTTTGCACGGGCTCTTCCTGCGAAGCCCAGGGTACTTCGCCCTCATCGGCATGGATCCCCCCACCCTCGAGGACGTGGCCCGGGACCTGGCCACCCTAGAAAGGGACGAGCGCCGCCGGGCCTTTCTCCTCCTCCTGGAGGAGGAGGTGGTGGGCTACCTGGACTACAAGCTCCACTACCCCGAACCCGAGGACGCCACCCTAAGCCTCCTCCTCATCCGGGAAGACCGCCAGGGCCAGGGCCTAGGGCGGAGGGCTCTGGAGCATCTCCTAAACCACCTTACGGGGGCCGAGCGGCTTTATGCGGTGGTCTACGGCAACAACGCCCGGGCTAAGGACTTCTTCCGGGCCCAGGGCTTCCGCCACGTGAAAGACGGGGGCCCCACCCTAAGCTGGTACGTGCGAGAGCTATAAGAAGATCACCCACCCGGACAACGGTCCAGGTGGGGCGAAAAGCCCATAGCCCATCCCGTGGACTAGCCTAGGCCAGCCAGCTTGCGGTTTTTCTCAATGTAGGACTTCCACTGCTCGGGAACGTCCTCCTCAGGGAAGATGGCGTTCACCGGGCAGGCGGGCACACAGGCCCCGCAGTCAATGCACTCCTCGGGGTGGATGTAGAACTGGTCCCCCCCGTCGTAGATGCACTCCACGGGGCAGACCTCCACGCAGGACTGGTCCTTTACGCCGATGCAGGGTTCACAGATCACGTGCGGCATCCTTCACCTCCTAAGCCACCCTCCCCCTATTTTAGGGCAGCCTCCCCCTTGTCAAGGCCCTAGGCACCCAGATACCGGAAAAAGGCCTCCCGGGAGATGGCCCCTATGACCTCCTCCCCCTTAACCACCAGGACCAGGGGTTGGCGGAGAAAAAGGGGGGAAAGCTCGCTCACCGCCACCTCGGCCTCCACGCTGGGCACTTCCTCTAAGGGCAGGATGTGGTCGGAAAGGCCCAAAAGCCCCACCGGGCGCCCCTCCTGCACCAAAAGGGCCACCCCCCGGCCCTCGTAGGCCTCCAGGGCCTCCACCCGGGGCAAAGGCTTCGCCAAGCGGCGGGCCGGGGTGGGCCAGAGAAGCCCGGCGGTGAGCAAGGTGGTGCAGGGCACCCGCACCGCCTTCTTGGCCACGTAGAGGGCAAAGGTGAAGAAGAGGAGAAACCCTAGCCCTTCCAGGAGGCCGGTAAAGTTAAAGTGCTCCCACCCCAGCCTGCCCCCGCCCCCCAGGAGGGAGTGGAGGAGGTAGGAAAAAAGAAGGCCCAGCACCAAGGCAGCCAAATAGGCGAAAAGCCCGGCCAGGCGGAGTTCCTTCACCGTACGCATGGGCTTAGCTTACCAGGTCCTCCTCCCGGTCCACGTCCACCCCCACCTCGGGGTAGGGGGTAATGAGGGCCCTGGCCTCCACCCCCAGGATCCCCCTGGCCCGCGCCTCCAGCTCAGGAAGGGTAAGCCGGCCCAGGAGAAGCTTGAGGAGGATATCCAAGCCGATGAGCCGGGCCAGGGCCAAGGGTTTCTTCCTTAGGGCCACCACCCTTTTGGCCAGGGGCAGGGCCTGGAAGAAGAGCTCCTTGTGCAAAAGCAACAGGTTTCCCCCGGTGAAGACCCCTTCCCTAAGCCGGGCGTAGGTGCGCCGGGTATGGGGAAAACGGGCCTCCACCGCCCCTTTGGGCACGATGGGGTAAACCAGGGCGGCTTCCGGGGCCTTCTCCAGCACGAAGCGCACCGCCTCCGCGGTTAGGTGGGGGATGTCCGCGGTGGCCACCAGGACCCGGCCCTCCACGTGCCCCAAGGCCGCCTCCAGATTGCCAAGCAGACTCCCGGTGTCGGGCAGGGTAAGGCGGGGGGAGGGGGCTAGGCCTGGGTTCTCCCCCACGTAGATGGCGGAAAGCCCTGCCTCCTGCAGGGCGGAAAGCACCCACTCCGCCATGGGCCTGCCCCGATAGGGCACCAGGGCCTTGCTCCGCACCCCGTACTTGCGGGCCCAAGCCTCCTCGCCGCCTCCCAAGACGATGGCCTCCACGCCCCTATGCTAACGGCTTATCCTTTGGGCATGGTCCGCTGGTTGGCGCCTTTAGGCCTTTTTCTCCTTTGGGCCCTCACCCTCTACGCCTATCCCCATCTGCCATCCTCCATCCCCGCCCACTGGAACGCCCAGGGGGAAGTCACCCGTTACGGAAGCCGCCTGGAGATCTTCCTCCTGCCCCTTTTTGTGACCTTCCTCCTCTATCCCCTTTTGGCCCTAGCCCCCCGGCTTGGCGGGAAGCCGTCTTCCATCTGGCCTTGGCTGGAAGCGGCCATGGTCTGGAGCTTTACCCTCCTGCAAGGCATCCTTCTCTACGCCGCTTGGGCCCAGGCCCAGGGGATACCCTTCCCTCTGGGAAGGGCTCTTTTTGTAGGGGTAGGCCTGGTCTTCCTGGCCCTAGGCCTACTCCTCCCTCACCTTCCCCCTAATCCCGTGGCCGGGGTCCGCACCCCCTGGACCCTGGCGGACCCCGAGGTCTGGCGGAAAACCCAAAGGCGGGCGGGCTGGGTCCTTGCCCTCCTGGGCATCCTGGCCTGGGTGGTGGCCCTTTTGGGGGGAAAGGGGCCTTGGCTTTGGACCTGGCTCCTGGCCCTGGTCCTAGGGGGCCTGTACCTGGTCCTCTTCTCCCTCTGGGCTGGAAAAGGGGAAAAGCTCCGCTAGGCCTCCTTATGGGCAAGAGATGGAAATGGGCTTTGCCGGAACCTATCCCGGCAAAGCCCGGTAAGGGTGGTATCCCCAAAAGACCCCTATCGGAGGTCCTTTCCGGGGCCCCCACCCTGGCTTGCGCCAGGGTGGGGTGGTATCAAAGGGGCCTAAGGGTAAACCGCAGCACCTGGTTTCCGGTGATGCGCACGGTTTCCACCAGGGTGCGGTACCCCGGGGCCACCAGGGTGAGCTCGTGCTGGCCAAAGGGGGCCTCGAGGCGCAGATACCCCCCCTTGGCCACCCCTACCTCCTCCCCATCCAGGAAGACCCTGGCCTCCACATTCAGGTAGAGCTCCAGGACCGCCCGCACCGGGACCAGCTCCACGTAAAGCCGCACGCTCTCCCCTGGACGCACCTCCACCTGGGCCCGGTACTCCCCGTACCCCGGGGCCAGGACCCGCACCTCATGGAGACCGGCCTCCAGGCTTATCCTCAAGGGCGCCCGGCCCATGAGGCGGCCATCCACATAGACCTCGGCCCCCTCGGGCCTGGCCTCCAGGTAAAGCTCCCCGGTGCGGATGGGCCTAAGGCTGGCGGAAACCCGGGTCTCCCGGCCCCGCTCCACCCGCACGGAAGCGCTATAGGGTTCATAGCCGGGTGCCCTGAACTCCACCCGGTAGGTTCCCTCGTCCAAAACCAGCCGCAAGGGCGTGCGGCCCCGCAAGGCGCCGTTCACGTAGACCTCGGCCCCCGTGGGGCTGGACTCCAGGAGGAGGGTCCCGGTGCGGGGAACGGGGTTAAGGCGCACCTCTAGCCTAGTGGTCTCGCCCCTCCGCACCTGGACCTGGGCCCGGTAGGACTCGTAGCCGGCCAGCCTAAGCTCCACCTGGTAACGGCCCTCGGGGAGGGTTAAGGAAAGGGGAGTGCGGCCCCTAAGGGTACCTTCCACATACACCTCGGCCCCCGGGGGGCTAGAGGTGATGGAAAGGGTCCCCTGCCTGGGCTCGGGCACCAGCTGGGCGAACACCTGCACCCGCTCTCCCGGCTTGGGGTTCACCATCACCCGGTAGGGCTGGTACCCGGCAAGCCTCACCTCCACCTCCTGCCGGCCGGGGTTCACCTGGAGGGTAAGGGGAGTGCGCCCGGAAAGCCGGCCGTTGAGGTAGACCTCGGCGCCGGTGGGCCTGGAGTCCACCACCAAGGTGGCCAGGGCCGGGCTAGGTGGAGGTGCTGTCACCCGGCCCACGTAGTAGCGGGCCACGTCCGTGACCCAGTCCTTGGGGGGAAGGGGCTCCACCACAATGGAAAGCGCCCGGGCCAGGCCTTCCGCCCCTTGCACCCGCAGCCGGTTTGCCTCTACATCCAGGATCTCCCCCAAGGAGAGGGGGCGCTTGCTGGCCACCGCCAGGATGCGGTCCTCCCCTTCCGGGCCGGTCACCGTGTAACGGTAGCGGCCTCCTTCCGGGGGAAAGCGCCGGGTTTCCCCAGCCCTAAGGAAGTTGTCCCGCTCAAAGGCGTTGGGCAGAATGGGGTCAATCTTGCCATCCGCGTTGATGTTGAAAAGGTAGACATAGGCATCCTGGTTCACGTTCACGTAGATGAAGATGGGCTCACCGATCTGATAAACGCTGGTGCCCCGCTTTCCTGGATCCTTGTCCACCCAAACCCTTACCTGAAGGTCGGTGGGCACCGGGTTCACGAGGATGCCCTGGGGGCTTATCTGCTGGGCCAACGCCGCCCCCAAACCCAAAATGGCCAAAAGCAGTTTCCGCATAGCCCTCACCTCCGCCCTCAGGCTAAAGCCTCCCTGTGAAAATCCTGAGGGAAAAAGGCCAAGGCCCCTTAAGACTCGGCGTAGGCCCCTAAGGTGCGGAAGCGGCGGTAACGGTCCTGGTAGAGTTCCTCCGGGGAAAGCCCCTTGAGCTCCTCGAGGGCCCTTAGGAGGGCTTCCTTGATGTTCTGGATAGCCTTCAAGGGATCCTTGTGGGCCCCGCCCTCGGGCTCGGGAACGATGGCGTCCACCACCTTCTGGGCCAGAAGGTCCGTGGGCGTGAGCTTCAGGGCCTCGGCGGCCTTGGGCGCCTCCTTGGCCTCCCGCCAGAGGATGGCCGCGCAGGACTCGGGGCTGATCACCGAGTACCAGGCGTTTTCCATGATGAGGACCCGGTTGGCCACCCCGATGGCCAAGGCCCCCCCGCTTCCCCCCTCCCCCAGGATGAGGGCGATGGCGGGAACCCTCAGGCGGCTCATGCGCTGGATGCTCTGGGCGATGACCCAGGCCTGGCCCCGCTCCTCCGCGGAAACCCCCGGGTAGGCCCCCGGGGTGTCAATGAAGGAAATGAAGGGATGGCCGAAGCGGTCCGCCAGGTCCATGAGGCGCATGGCCTTGCGGTACCCCTCGGGATGGGGCATGCCGAAGTTGCGCTGCAGGTTCTCCTTGGTGTCCCGCCCCTTTTGGTGGCCCACCACCACCACCTTCTCCCCCTCCAGGTAAGCGAGGCCCCCCACCATGGCGGGATCATCGGCAAAGGCCCTATCCCCATGGAGTTCCAAAAAGTCCTGGAAGGCCTTCTCCAGGACGTCCAAGGTGGTGGGGCGGCCCGGGGCGCGGGCCAGCTGCACCCTCTGCCAAGGGGTGAGGCTACCGTAGACCTCCTTCTTAAGCCGGGAAAGCCGCTCCTCCAGGAGGCGGAGCTCCGCCTCGAGGTCCACCCCCGTGGTGCGGGCCGTCTCCTTCAGCTCGGCGATGCGTTTTTCCAGCTCTAGGATGGGCTTTTCAAACTCCAGTGCCATAGGAAACCCCGGGGTGCAGGTGGCGGAGGACCTGGACCACTTCCGCCTTGAGCCTCCTACGGTCCGTGACCCGGTCCACCATGCCGTGCTTCAGCAAGAACTCCGAGCGCTGGAAGCCCTCGGGGAGCTCCTGGCGGATGGTCTGGCGGATAACCCTGGGCCCGGCAAAGCCGATCAAGGCCCCGGGCTCGGCGAAGATCACGTCGGCCAAGGCGGCGAAGCTGGCGGTAACCCCCCCGGTGGTGGGATCCGTGAGGATGGACACGTAGGGAAGCCGCCTTTCCCAAAGGCGGTCCAGGCTCATCACCGTCTTGGCCATCTGCATGAGGGAAAGGGCCGCCTCCTGCATCCTGGCCCCCCCCGAGGCGGCCACGATCACCAGGGCCCGGCCTTCCTCCGCCGCCCGTTCCGCCCCCCGGGCGATCTCCTCTCCCACCACGCTGCCCATGGAGCCGCCAGCGAAGGCATAGTCCATGACCATGAGGACCGCAGGCACCCCCCCGATGGCGCAGGTACCCCCCAGGATGGCGTCGGGGCGGCCGGTTTCCTCTTGGTAAGCCTTAAGCCTTTCCCTGTAGGGTTTGGTGTCCACGAAGCCCAAAGGGTCCAAGGGCCTAAGCCGGGTGATCTCCTGGAAGGTTCCGGGATCGGCCAACATCTCCACGCGTTCCGAGGCGGAAACCCGGTGGTGGTGGCCGCACTTGGGGCAGACGTAGAGGTTCTCTTTAAACTCCTTCTTGTAAAGCCCCGCCCCACAGGCCTCGCACTTGGTCCAAAGCTCGGGGACGTCCCGGTTCTCCCCGCTGGGCCTTTTCCTTCGGAAAAGCCGCTCTAGGGCCACGCTACGCCTCCTTGGGGGCCTCTAAGGCCCTGGTCTCCCCCGCCAGGCTCTGGCCGATGAAGACCGCCCCCGCCTCCACATCCAAGGCCTGGGCCCGAATGGTGCCGGTGAAGCGGGCCGTCTTGGAAAGGCTGACCTTGGTGGCCACTAAGTCGGCCTTGACCTCCCCGTGGATCTGGACGCTCCCCGCCTCCACCCTCTCCCCCTCCACCCGGCCCGTGCGGCCCACCTCCAACTCCCCTTCCACGTAGACCGAGCCCTTGACCAGGCCGTCGATGCGCACCTGGCCCTTGGCCTTCAGGTCCCCCAGGACCTCGGTGTCGGGCCCCAGGTAGGTGAGGGCCCCCGTCTGCCTCCTCCCCAACATCCGCCCCATTTTAACGGGAGGCCCAAAGGGGGTCTAGGTAGGGCCTGGGGTCCAAGGGGGAACCGTAACGGTAGACGCTGTAGTGGAGGTGGGGACCGGTGGAACGGCCCGTGGAGCCCACGTACCCCAGGACCTGCCCCTTTTCCACCCTCTGCCCGGGGCGCACCGCCAAGCGGGAAAGGTGGCCATAGAGGGTTTGATACCCTTCCGCGTGGTCCAGAAGGACGGCCAGGCCATAGGCCCCCATCCATCCGGTGCGGGCCACCACCCCGCTTCCCGTGGCGTAGACGGGAGCCCCATAGGGAGCGGCGAAGTCCAGGCCGTCGTGGAACTCGTACCCCGGGCCGAAGGGGTTCTTGCGCATGCCGAAGTAGGAGGTGACTCCCCGGTATCCCCTGAGGGGCAGGCCCCGGGGAAGGCTTCGCTCCACCTCGAGGGTCCGCTCCAAGGCCGGGACCACCTCCTTAAGCTGGTTTCTCAGGTCTAAGACCTCGGCCCGCACCTCCGCCCACTCCGCCAAGGGCTCCCCCAAAGCCGCCATGGCCCCGCCCCCTTTTCCTCCCTCCTGGTAGCGCACGGGAAGGGCGTTTATGGGGGAAAGCCCCGCCCGGCGGCGGAGTTCCTCTATGGCCTTCTTGATCTCCTCCAGCTCCTTTTTGGTGCGTTTGGCCTCCTCCGAGAGGGCCCCGTTTTTGGCCCGTTCCGCCTCGAGGGCCAAGGAAAGCCTCCGGGCCTCCTGGGAAAGGGCCTGGAGGCGAACCTCCAGGATGCGGGCCTCCCGGCCCTTGTGCCAGAAGTACAGGTTGGCCCCCGTCCAGAGGGCCAGGAGGAAGAGGATCAAGGCCACACCCCATCCCGGAAGGGAAACCATTCGGCTTCCCCCGCCGCTTCGGGCCAGGAACAGGGTGTAGCGCACGGGCCCCTTGTGCCGCCGCCTCATCCGGGCCAGTATACCCTACCCCACCGCCTCTAAGACCAGGGGCCAGGGGTTTGCCTCCTGCCCCAAGCGGAAGGCCTCTTTGAGATGAGCCAGGGCCTCCTCGAGGCCCCTTCCCCGGTGGTAGACCAGGGCCAAGGCCTCCCCCCTTGCCACCCGGTCCCCGGGCTTCTTCAGGAGATGGACCCCCACCCCGTGGTCAATGGCCTCCCCCTTCCTCCTCCGCCCCCCTCCAAGGGCCAAGACCGCGAGGCCCACCCGGTAGGCGTCCACCTCCTGCACCACCCCGTCCCTTTCCGCAAAAAGGGCTTGCTCTTCCCCCAAGGGCAAAAGGGAAGGGTCCTCCACCACCTTTGGATCCCCCCCTTGGGCCTCGAGGAAGGCCTGGAACTTCTCCAGGGCCTTGCCGCTTTGCCATACCTTCCGGGCTAGACCGGGGTCCAGCCCCTCAAGCCCCAAGGCCACCTCCGCAAGGCGCAAGGCCACCGTCAAGAGATCCTCAGGCCCCTTCCCCTTAAGGGCCTCTATGGCCTCCCGCACCTCAATGGCATTCCCCACCGCCCGGCCCAGGGGGGCCTCCATGCTGGTGAGGAGGGCTTTCACCCTTCGGCCTGCCCCCTGGCCGATGGCCACCATGGTCTTGGCGAGAAGCCTGGCCTCCTCCAGGGTCTTCATGAAGGCCCCCTTGCCCACCTTCACGTCCAACACGATGCTCCTGGCCCCCGCGGCCAGCTTCTTGCTCATGATGGAGCTGGCGATCAAGGGGATGCTCTCCACGGTGGCGGTCACGTCCCTAAGGGCATAAAGCTTTCCGTCCAAGGGGGCCAGATCGGGGCTTTGGGCGGCTATCACTAGGCCAATGCGCTGGGCCCTATCCAGAAACTCCTCCTCCGTCATCTCCCCCCGCCAGCCCGGAACCGATTCCAGCTTGTCGATGGTCCCCCCGGTGTGGGCCAGGCCCCGGCCCGACATCTTGGCGAAGGTGCAGCCCGCCGCCGCCAGGATGGGCCCCACCACCAGGCTCACCTTGTCCCCCACCCCCCCAGAGGAGTGCTTGTCCACGGGATGGGGCAGGTGGGAAAGGTCCAAAACCTTTCCGGAATAGGCCATGGTTTCCGTAAGCCAAAGGGTCTCCTCCCGGTCCAAGCCCCTTAGGAAAGCCGCCATGAGCCAGGCGGAGACCTGGTAGTCCGCCACCTCCTCCTTTAGGTAACCCAAAAGGAAGGCCTCTAGGTCCTCCCGCCTGTGCTTAAGGCCCTCCCGCTTCTCGCGGATAAACTGCACGGGGTTCATGCCCCCATGCTACGCTAGGGTTATGGCCCAGCGGTACCGCTTCGCAATAGAGGAGTTTGAGCGCCTTTTCCAGGGGATCACGGGGGTGGAACTCCTGGACGGGGAGGTATACCAGATGAGCCCTATTGGTCCCAAACATGCGGAGGCAGTGGCCCGTTTGGTGACCCGGTTCGCCCAGGCCTTGGGGGATAAGGCCCGCATCTGGCCGCAAAACCCCGTGCGCCTGCCCCCAGGCTCCGAGCCCCAGCCGGACCTGGCCCTCCTCAGGCCCAAGGACTACTGGGAGGCCCTCCCCACCCCCGAGGACATCCTCCTCTTGGTGGAGGTCTCCGAGTCCAGCCTGGCGTACGACCAGGAGGTAAAGCTTCCCCTTTATGCCCAAGCGGGCATCCCCGAGGTATGGATCCTGGACCTAGGGGAAAACCGCCTCCACCTCTTCCGCTACCCTAAGGAAGGCCTTTACACGGAACACCGGGTCCTCCTTCCCGGCGAGGAAGCCGAACCCCTCCACTTCCCAGGGGTGCGCATCCCCTGGCCCTAGTGCCCTTTTCTCCGGCTTCGTTCCCCAAGCTTCCACGAGACGTCGCCCATCCTGGGCTCCTATAGGCGCAAGCCAGGGTGGGGGGGATACCCTTTGGCCCAGTTTCGTTCTCTACACCCCGCCAAGATGATGCCTATCCAAGGGCTTTTCCGGAGCCCCCAGTCTGACTTCGTCAGACTGGGGTGGTATAGGAGCCCCTCAGTACGCCTGCCCCGTGGCCTTGGTGAGGAGGAGCCTGAACTCGTGGGGGCTGGTGGCGGCGGAAAGGGCATCCTCCAGGGAGATGAGCCCTTGGGTATAAAGCTCCACCAGGTGCTGGTCAAAGGTGCGCATCCCGTGGATGGCCCCCTCCATCATGGCCTCCTTGATCCCATGGATCTTCTCCTCATCCTTGATGAGCTCCCGCACGTAGGGGGTGGCGATGAGCACCTCCAGGGCCAACACCCTCCCCTTGCCATCCGCCCGGGGCAGGAGGCGCTGGGAGAGGATGCCCAGAAGGGACTCGGAAAGGAGGATGCGCACCTGCTGGTGCTCGTGCAGGGGGAAAAAGTCAATGATGCGGTTGACCGTCCTTATGGCATCCAGGGTGTGCAGGGTGGAGAGGACCAAATGGCCCGTCTGGGCCGCCATGAGGGCGGCCTCCACCGTCTCCCTATCCCGCATCTCCCCGATGAGGATCACGTCGGGGTCCTGGCGCAGGGCGTACTTGATCCCGGAGTAGAAGCTATCCGTGTCCAGCCCCACCTCCCGCTGCACCACCAGGCTCTTCTTGTGCCTGTGCAAAAACTCTATGGGATCCTCAATGGTGATGATGTTCTTGGCGTAGTGCCGGTTGATGTGGTCAATGAGGGCCGCCAGGGTGGTGCTTTTGCCGCTCCCCGTGGGCCCCGTCACCAGGATGAGGCCCCGCTCCTTGCCCGCGAGCCCCTCCATCACCTCCCGGGGCAGGCCCAAGGCCTCAAAGCTGGGAATCACCTCCGCCACCACCCGCATCACCAAGCCGAAGCTTCCCCGCTGCCTCAGGAGGTTGCAGCGGAAGCGGGCCACCCCGGGGATGGTGTAGGCGAAGTCCAGCTCCTTGCGGTACTCCACCTCCTCCCACTGCTCCGGGGTAAGGAGGGCTTTGGCGATGGCCTCGGTATCCTTGGGGGTTAGGGGCCTTTGGCCAAAGGGCTTCAGCTTCCCATCCACCCGGACCGTGGGCGGGGCCCCCGCCTGCAGGTGGATGTCCGAGGCCCGGGCCTGGACCATGGCCTTGAGCATCTCCAAGAGGCTTTGCCTACCCTCCTGGGGAAAAGCTTCGCTCATGGGTAGACCTCCAGGTTATCGATCAGGCGCACCTCGGGGAAGCGGCCCGCCACAAGGCCCCTGGCCCCGGGAACGAAGCGGGAAAGGGGCAAAAGGGTTTCCGGGTGCACGATGGCCAAATAGTCGGGCCGAAACTCGGGAACCTCCTTAAGCACTTCCTCACCCCTTTCCAAGGCCTCGGCCACGCCCTCGCCCCTTAGGGCCGCCTCCCGCATGGCCCAAAGGGCCCGGTAGAGGACCGTGGCCTTGCCCCTAAGCTCTGGGGAGAGGTAGACGTTGCGGCTGGAAAGGGCCAGCCCATCCTCCTCCCGCACCGTGGGCACCCCCACCACCTCCAGGGGAAAGCCCAGGTCCCGCACCATCTTGCGGATCACCAGAAGCTGCTGGTAGTCCTTCTCGCCGAAATAGGCCCGGCTTGGCCCCACCAGGAGGAAGAGCCTGGCCACCACCGTGGCCACCCCTTGGAAGTGCCCGGGACGCACCTCCCCTTCCCAAAGGGCGGTGAGGGGACCCTCCACGGTGATGCGGCTGGAAAAGCCCGCGGGATACATCTCCTCCACGCTGGGGGCGAAGAGGAGATCCACCCCCGCCTCCTCCAAAAGGGCCCTGTCCCGCTCCAGGTCCCGGGGGTAACGGTGGTAGTCCTCCCCGGGGCCAAACTGCAAGGGGTTGACGAAGATGGAAACCACCACCAAGGGGTTTTCCTTGCGGGCCCGCTCCACCAA
This sequence comes from Thermus albus, assembly GCF_022760855.1. NCBI lineage: Bacteria > Thermotogati > Deinococcota > Deinococci > Thermales > Thermaceae > Thermus > Thermus albus. The sequence goes on along the minus strand of NZ_JAKTNR010000006.1, from coordinate 89,694 downwards.
GGCCAGGTGCCCCCGGTGGAGATACCCCATGGTGGGAACAAAGCCTATCCCCTCCCGAGGAAGGGCCCGCCGGAGCTGGGCCACGGTGTGCGCCACCTTCACGGGCTTAAGTATACTTTCCCCGTGGGCAAGAAGAAGCGTGAGGAAAAGCTCAAGAAAAAGGCCCTGAAGGAATGGGAGGAGAGGCGGCCCAAAACCTTCCGCGAAGCCCTTAAGTACTTCCCCGGAATCTTCTTCCGCACCACCTTGGTGGTGATGGCGGCCACCCTCCTCATCCTGCTCACCGCATCCCTGGGCCTTACCTGGGCCCAAAGCATGTGGTTCCAGATCCTGGTCTACCTGGGGTTTTACCTTCTCTTTCAGCGCTTCATCATGGGGCCCTTGGCCCCGCCACGGCTGAAATAGCAAGGATGGCCGGGGCCAGCCGCGGGCACAACCTCCTGGGGGTGGCCCTTTTTCCCAAGGCCCGGGAAAAGGGATGCCGGGCGCATGGGGAAACCTCTAAGCTTAAGGTGGCCCTCCGACGCCGTCTCCTACCCTGGCCCCATGGCGGCGTGGGGTCCACCAAGGGGGAACCCCTTTTACGGGGAAAGCCCCTGGTCATGGAGGCCCTCTCCCCCGCCACGGAGGCCCAGGACCGGAGGGAGAGGATGCGGGCCTACCTGGGCTTGGCAAGTCTTCAGGCCTACCCCATCCTTAACCCCCAAAGCAAGGGGCTTGAAGGGTACATCCGCGAGGAAACGGGCTTCAGCCTGAAGGGCTACCCCGGCGGCCAGGTGCCCCTGCCCTGCCTGGGTATACCCCTAGACCTGGAAGCCCTCTACTCGGCCCTGGACTAGGCCCAGGGCCTTGAACCCTCATATCCTTTCGGCGTCCGCCCAGAAGCCCTCGAGGTCATAGTACTCCCGGGCCTCGGGGGTCATGAGGTGGACCACCACCTCCCCGTAGTCCAGGACCACCCAACGGGGGCTTTGCCCCTCCGTGGGCCTGGGGCGCAACCCCTCCTCCTCCAGCCTCTCCTGCACGTGGCGCTCCAGGGCCTGGAGATGGGGGGTGCTGGTGGCGCTGGCCAGGACGAAGTAGTCCAGGCTATCGGACACCGCCCTCAGGTCCAGGGCCACCACGTTTTCCGCCTTCTTTTCCCCAAGGAGATCCTTGATCCTGCCGATCAGCTCCACTGCCTCCAGGGTCTTGACCATCTGGCCTCATTGTACCAGGTCCCGCCCCAGCTCCACCACCACCCCTAAGATCGGTTGGTGGGGGGCAAGGAGGGGCAGGTGGAAAAGCTCGGCGAAGTAGCCTCCCGCCTCGAGGTCTTGGCTGTAGACGGCGCTTTGCCCCACCTCCGCCTCCTCCACCTGCACCTCCACCCCCTCCCGGGCCAAAAAGGCCTGCCCCCAAAGGAGGAGGCTCCTTTCCCCCCTCAGGCGCACAGGAACCTGCGGCGGGGATGAGGGCAGGGTCAGGCCCATCCATGCGGCCAGGACCTGGGCCTTGGCCCCCTCGTCCACATAAAGAAAGGTCCCCCTCCCCTCCCGGGTGGGCAGGGTGGCGAGGGATAACCTTAAGCCCTGGACCCCGGGGAGATGGGCCAGCACCTCCTCCAGGGAGAGGTCCGTGTCCAACTCCCGCCAGGCCTCCCTCAAGGCCAGGGCCAAGGCCGGCCAGGTGCGGGGCTCCTGGGCCTTCTTGAGCACCTGGGAAATCACCCCCTTGATGCGGTCCAAGCGGGCATAATCCCCCAGGGCGTCGTGGCGGAAGCGCATGTACTTCACCGCCTCTTCCCCGTTTAGGTGAAGCCTTCCCGCAGGGAAGTCAATGAAGAGCTTGGCCGCCCGGTCGGTGTAGCGCATGGGCCTTTCCAGGTAGACCTCCACCCCCCCCACGGCGTCCACCAACCGGGCCACGCTTTCCAGGGTGAGGATCAGGTGCCTTTCCGCCACCAGGCCCGTGGCCTCCTCCACCGCCCGCTTCAGGAGCTCGGCCCCACCCCGGGCGTAGGCGGCATTGATCTTGCCCCCCACGAGGGGGCTATAGAGGTCCCGGGGAATGGCCAGGGCCTTGGCCTCCCCACCCCGAATGCGCACGTAAAAGATGCTGTCCGTGCGGCTTCCCGGGCCACAAGGGGTGTGGTAGCCGCAGTACTCTATGTCCCGGGCCGCCACCACCACCCCCATCTCGGGCAAGGGCCCAGCCCGCACGGGCCGCACCTCCCCTTCCCCCAAGGGCCTGGGCCAGGAGAGCACCCCCCCAAGGGCAAAGAGGGCCAGGGAAAGGAGGAGGAAGGAAAGCCTAAGGCGCATCCTTTAGGTGATGGTAGACGGCAAGGGTCTTGGGATGCAAGGGAATGCCCTTGGCCATAAGGTAGGCCACCTTGTTCCCCACCGCCAGGCGGTAGGCCTCGAGGAGCCGCCCCGAAAGGGCCAAGTCGCGGACCTCCCCGTTCACCCCCCGGCCCGGCTCCGAGATGTCGGCGATGTATAGGGCCATGCCCAAGGGGTTCCGGGGGTCCACCCCGTACACGTGCCCCTCCACCGCCTCCAAGACCTCCTGGTCCTCCACCCCCCAGGCCTCCGCCAGAACCCGGGCCGCCCGGCCGTGGAGGGAAAGGGGGTGGGCCCTTTCCACCTCGTTTTCCGGAGGGGCCAGGCGGAGGAGCTCCTCCTCTCCCAGGTCGCGGGCCGCGTCGTGCAGAATCCCCGCCAGATAGGCCCTTTCCGGATCCAAGCCATTTTTCTGGGCGATCTCCCGGGCCAAGGCCGCCACCCGCTCGATGTGGGCCCAGCGCTCGGGGCGGACCAGGGCCTTCACCTTCTCCTTTAGCTCAGCGGTAGAAACCGTGCCGTTCAAGGTACACCTCCACGGGCCTGGGCACCCAGAAGCGCACGCTTTGGCCCTCCTTGAGGCGCCTACGGATCTCGCTGCTGGAGATCCCCACCTCCGGGACCAAAAGGGGCACCACGGGCACCGGCATCCGGTCCAAGGGGTAGCCGGGCCGGGCCACGGCCACCAGGGTGCAGAGCTCGTGGAGCCGGTGCCCCTCCTTCCAGGTGAGGACATCCCGGTAGGCATCGGCCCCGGTGATGAAGAAGAGCTCATCCCCGGGGAAAAGCCTTTTGGCCTCCCTTAGGGTGTCCACGGTGTAGCTCAGGCCAGGCCGGTCCAGCTCCAGCCTCGAGGGCCAAAACCCCTCCTCCTCCGCCGTGGCCAGGAGGACCATCTCGTAGCGGGCCCAGTCGGGGGCCACGGGGGTCTTGTGGGGGGGGCGGGCGGCCACCACAAAGAGCACCCGGTCCAGCCCCAAGGCCCTTTGGGCCTCACTGGCGGCGATCAGGTGCCCCAGGTGGATGGGGTCAAAGCTCCCGCCAAACAGCCCAATCCGCAAACCCACCCTCCCTAGCCCGGGATGTACTCAAACTCCCGCTCCCCGATGCGCACGATATCCCCCGCCCGCACCCCCTTGGCCCTAAGGGCCGCCTCCACCCCGTGGCGCCGGAAGACCTCCTGCAGGTAGCCGGCGGCCTCGGAAAGGTCCCCCTTTAGCCGCTTAAGGTAACGCTCCAAGGCGGAGGAGCGTACCTGGTACACCCCCTCCTCCAGGGGCACCACCTCCACCCCCGCCTCCACCTCCACCCTGGGGGTGGGCTTGGGAAGCTCGGGGGCCGGGGTGGCCTGCACCAGGCTGAGAAGGGCCTCCTTTAGGCCCTCAAGCCCCTCCCCCGTGAGGGCGCTCACCGGCAGGACGGGAAAGCCCTCTTGGGAAAGCTCCGCCACCCTTTGGGCCACCTCCTCCGGCCCCAGGAGGTCCACCTTGTTGAGGGCCACGAGGCTTGGCCGCTGGAGGAGGGCGGGGTCGTAGGCCTCCACCTCCTTCCGCAGGGTGCGGAAGGTCTTAAGGGGCTCCTGGGTGGCGTCCAGAACGTAGAGCAGAACCCGGGTGCGGGCGATATGCCTTAGGAACTCAAGCCCCAAGCCCTTTCCCTGGCTGGCCCCCTCGATGATCCCGGGGATGTCCGCCAGGGTGAAGCGCCCCTCCCCCACCTCCACCACCCCCAGGTTGGGGCTTAGGGTGGTGAAGGGATAAGGGGCGATCTTGGGCTGGGCCCGGGTGGTGGCGGCCAGGAGGCTGGACTTGCCGGCGTTGGGGTAGCCCACCAGGCCCACGTCCGCGATGAGCAGGAGCTCGAGGCGAAGCCTCCTTCTCTCCCCCTCCTCCCCCGCCTCGGCAAAACGGGGGGCCTGGCGGGTGGGGGTGACGAAGTGCATGTTCCCCCTACCCCCCTCCCCTCCCCGGGCCACCAGGAGGACCTGGCCTTCCTCCGTGAGGTCCCCTAGGAACTCCCCGGTATCCGCATCCAAAACCCGGGTACCCCGGGGCACCTCGATGTAAAGGTCCCGTCCAGCACGGCCATGCTGGCCGCTTCCCTTCCCGTGCTCCCCGTCTTCCGCCTTGTAGGTGCGCTTGGAAAGCTCAGCGAGGGAGTCCACGCTTCCCCTGGCCCTCAGGTAGACGCTTCCCCCACGACCCCCATCCCCTCCATCGGGACCGCCCTTAGGCACAAACTTCTCCCGACGGAAAGAGACGGCACCGTCGCCACCCCTACCGGCAGCGACGGTGATGGTCAGGACGTCTTGGAACATCCAGGCTGTCCCTTGGCCTAGGCCAAGGGGCGCACGTGCACATAGCGGCCTAGCCGCCCCTTATCCTGGAACTCCACCACCCCGTCCACCAGGGCGAAGAGGGTGAAGTCCCGGCCCATGCCCACGTTCTTGCCGGGCTTAAACCGGGTGCCCCGCTGGCGCACCAGGATGTTCCCGGCCCTCACCACCTGGCCCCCATACCGCTTCACCCCAAGGCGCTTGGCCTGGGAATCCCGTCCGTTTTTGGTGGAACCCAAACCCTTTTTATGTGCCATGGCTCACCCCTGGATCTCCTTGATGAGAATCTCCGTGTAGGGCTGGCGGTGCCCCTTTTTCCTGCGGTACTGCACCTTGGCCTTGAAGCGGGAAACGGTAATCTTCTTGCCTTTGCCGTGGCCCAGGACCTCGGCCACCACCTTGGCCCCCTCCACGAAAGGAGCGCCCACCGCCGTCTTCTCCCCGCCCAGGAGGAGGACGGGAAGCTCCACCTGGCTCCCGGGCTCGGCCATAAGCTTCTCCACCCGCAGCTTAAGCCCAGGCTCCACCCGGTACTGCTTTCCACCGGTCTTGACAATGGCAAACATGGCTTCCCCTTCCTAAAGGCCCCCAAAGGGGCTACCGGCTTTCTACTATACTTAACCTAAGCCACTTCTTCAAGCACCGAAAAAGGCTCCTTCAGAGGATATTTCCTCCCAAAAGGGTCATGGCTTCCCTCTTGGCCTCCTTGGCTAGAGCCTTGTCCAAAGTGGCCATTCCCCCTAGACGCTTGCCCTGGCCCAGGCCTTCTCCCCCGCTTCCCTTTTTCTGGATAGGACACCTTCCCCTTGGAGCGGCCCAGCAGCCTTTCCAGGCGTTATCCCCTTGCGGCTTCCGGCTGGGGCGGCCGCAGAGCCTCCGCCACAAAGGCCGCCATCACCCCCAGGACAAGCCCCAGGAAGACCGCCAAGGCCAGGATAAGGGCCCGCTTGGGGGCCACCTTCTCGTAGATGGGGTAGGCGGGGGCGATCACCTGGGCCAAGGAGTTTTGCGAGCTGGCCAGCTCAATCTGCAGGTCCGTGCGCTTCTGCACCAGGGCCACATAGGCGTTACGGGAAAGCTCCAGGGCCTGGCGCACCCTCTCCTCCTCCACCTGGGCCCGGGCCACCCGTTCCTTGAGGAGGTTGATGCGGGCCTCCACCTGGGCCATGCGGGCCTCGAGGGCCGCCTTGCGGGAAAGGAGCCGGGCCTCCTCCGCTTGGGTGTCTATGAGGACGCTCCTGATGCGCTGGTACTCGGGATTGGGGTTGTCAAAGGCCAGGTCAAACCCGGTAAGGGTAGCGATCTGGTCGTAACGGGCGCGGAAGGCCTCGTAGGCCGCCTTCTTGGTGTTGTATTCCAGGAGGACGGCCTCCCTCTCCCTTTCCTGGGCCGCCATCTGGGACTTGAGGGCCTGGATGCGCCGGTCATACTCCTTTAGGTTGCGCTCCAAGCCCGATCGTTCCGCCTCCAAAGCCGCCTTCTGCCCCTCCAGCTCCACCACCTGGTCCCGGAAGCGCAGCACATCCGGGCTCACCTCCCTTAGCCGCGTCCCAGGCTGCGCCGCCAACCGCTTCAAGCTCTCCGCATACCGGTACACCGCGTTGTACAGGTCCCGGGCCACGTCCAGCTCCAGCGATAGACGCGCCCGCTTGGCCTCCTCGTCCGCTATCCGCTCCTGCAAAGACGCCACCTGCGGCAGCAAACGGGACTCCTCCCCACGTAAGGCCTGCTCCTCCCGCTCTAAGGCGGCAAGGTCAGCCCGCAGGTCCAAAACGCTGAAGAGTAGCTTCTGGTGTGTGGGGTTAAGCTCTTGGTTCTTGAGTTTCAGGCCCACCAGGGCTTGGAGATCCCCACCCCGGGCAAGAGCCGCGGCCACCACCGGGTCCGCCACCACCTCCCTTTCCAAGGCTAACAGCTGGGGTTGCTTGGCCAACTCGGCCTCAGCTTCTTCTAGCTTCCGCTGGAGGACGGCCTTTTCCGTGGGAATCTTCTCCAACCGGGAACGTATCCCCGCCACCCGGTCAGAAAACCCCCCAAGCTGCTGCTTCAACACGTTTAGCTGGCTCTCCCGCTGGTACGCCTGCCACGCCGCCTCCGCCGCCTTCACCCGGGCATCCGCCTCCTTAAGCCGCTCCGCCACCAGGGCCTCCGCCTCCTCCACCGTTAAACCCGCCACCAGGTTCTCCAGGGATAGACCAGGGAGCTGGGCCTTGTACTCCGCGAGGCGGGCCCGGGCCTCCGCCAGCCGGGTTTGGTTCACCGCCAGCTCCTTCTGAATGGCCAGCAAGCGAGATTGGGCGGAGGCGTAGCCATCGGTGTAGGCGGCAAGCTCCGCCTGCCAAATGGGGATGCGCTCCTTACCGCGGAAACTCTCCAACACCTGGGCCGCGGCCACGTAACTTTGCCTGGCCCTCTCCGCTTCCCGCTTGAGATTCTCCTGGGCCTCCCTCAACCGCCTGCCGATGATGGCCAGCTGGTCCGGGCTGGTGCCGATGGGCACCAGGGCCGCTTGCCTCCTGGCCTCCGCCTCGAGGGCCCCTATCCTGCCCCTAACCGCGGCCAGGTCCCGCTCCAAGGCCGAACGCTCCTGGTCCAGGCTCACCCTCTCGCCGGTCTTGGCTTCCAGCTCCGCCTTGTCCTGGGCCAGGGTGGTGGAGCGTTGGAAGGCCTCAAAGCGGGCCTGGGCTTCCTGGTAGGTTTTTTCCGCAGGCGCGATCTGCTCCTCAAGGGCCTCGAGGTTGGCCTCGAGGCGGGCTAAGGGAATGAGGTTCACCCGCTTGGTCACCGCCTCCGCCCAAAGGTTGGCCGCCCTAGCCGCCACCTTGGGGCTTGGGGCCTCCACCGTCAGGGAGGCCACCACGGGGGGCACCTGCCCCTGGGGCACCACTTGCTGGCGGGGGGACTCGTTTTTGATGCGGAAATCCTTCACCATGCGCTCCAGGCCCGGGCTACCCCCTTGGTCCTGCCAAGCGGTGGGCAGCTTCCCCTCCTTGCGCAAGGCCTCCCAAACCTCCCGGGTCACCTCCTCGGAAAAGGCCAAGGCCTTGAGCCCCTCAAAGGTGAGGAGGCTTTGCCCCTGCACCTGGATGCGCTGCTCCAGCTGCGCCTGCACCTGCACCGGGGCCACATTCACCGTGGCGGTAGAGGCGTACCGGGGTTCGGCGATGAAAAAACCGTAGACCAGGGCCGCGGCCCCAAAGACCACGGGGAGGGAGAGAATCCAAAGCCGTTGCCGCTTGAGGGTTTCCAGGATATCCCTTAGAGAAAGCTCGTCGGCGGGGGTCTCCACCATGGGGGCCACTATAACCCATCCGAGCCACCTACGGGCACATACCCGGGGCGGTAACTGGGAATAAGCCTCTGAAGCGCCCTTCGGATTTCTGCTCCATCCCGGTTTTGGGAGACCTTGTAAAGCTCCTCTAGAAGCTGGGGGAAATCAGGGGGAGGCTCTGCTCCCTTAGCCACCAGAATCTTTTGATGGCGGGTTGCCTCTATACCCTCCTCTGCGGTTAAGAGCTCCTCAAAGAGTTTCTCTCCTGGCCGCATTCCCGTAAACACAATTTCTATGTCCCGGTAGGGCTCGAGGCCCGCAAGCCGGATTAGGTCCTTGGCGAGGTCCAGGATCCTTACCGGCTCTCCCATGTCCAGCACATACACCTTTCCTTTGCCGCCCATGCCGCCCGCCTGCAACACCAGCTGAGCCGCTTCAGGGATGGTCATGAAGTAGCGGCGCATCTCGGGATGGGTCACGGTCACCGGACCACCCCTTTTTATCTGTTCCAGGAAAAGGGGCACCACGCTTCCCCGGCTCCCCAGGACGTTGCCAAAGCGCACCGACACCAGATGCTGCCAGGAAGCGGCTTGCGAGGCCCTCCAAGCCACCACCTGCTCCGCCACCCTTTTGCTAGCCCCCATAACCGAGGTGGGGTTCACCGCCTTGTCGGTGGAGATGTTCACCAACCGCTCCACCCTAAACTCCAAGCAAAGCTCCACCACGTTTTGGGTACCCCGCACGTTATTCAAAATGGCTTCGTCAGGGTTGGCCTCCATGAGGGGCACGTGCTTGTGGGCGGCAGCATGAAAGACCACCTGGGGTCTATGCACCTGGAAAATGTACCGCAAGCGCTTCCGGTCCCGCACATCGGCCACCACCTGATGCCGGAGTTCGGGCCATTGGGCCTCCAACTCCTTCTCCAGGAGAAAAAGGCTATTCTCCCCGCGGCCCAAAAGGACCAACCGCTCCGGGTGGAACCGGGCCACCTGGCGCACCAGCTCGCCGCCAATGGACCCCCCTGCCCCGGTCACCAGGACCACCCGGCCTTCCAGGTAACCTGCTATCTCCTCCAGGTCCAAGCGCACGGGCTCGCGGCGCAAAAGGTCCTCTAAACGCACCTCCCGGATTTGGGAGATGCTTACCCGGCCAGAGAGAATCTCATAAATGCCCGGAAGGATACGGTAGCGGACCCCCACGGCCCGGGCCAACTCCACCACCTTCCGCACCACCGACCCAGGAGCCGAGGGAATGGCCACCAAAACCTCTTCTGCCTCCCAAGCCCGGGCCACCTGGGGAAGGTCATCCAGCCTTCCCAGGACCCGGATCCCCGCAATGGTCTGCCCCCTCTTGTTGGGGTCGTCGTCCAAAAAGCCCACGGGGTAAAGGCCGGCCTCGGGGTGACGGAGCATCTCCCGCACCACCATGCTTCCCGCCTCGCCTGCCCCCACCACCAAAACCCGGGTCCCCCTAACCCCTCTGCCCCTTTTGCCCTCCCAGTAGAGGCGCACGCCCAGGCGCATCCCCCCCAGGAGCAGAAAGGCCAAAGCGGTAGAGATGACAGGCACGCTCCGAGGCAGGGGAAGGTAAGCGTTAAGGACCAGTGCAAAGGCAAAGAGGATACCGCCGCCCGAGGCCACCGCCAAACCCAACCGCAGGAGATCCCGCACCCCTACCCGGCTCCAGGCCTGCCGGTGGAGGCCAAAAAGGGCGATGAGAAGGGCTTTAAGGGGGATACCCAGCAGGGTGTAGACAACCGCGGCCTCCCGGTATTGGGGCGGAAGCCCCTCCAAGCGGAGCACCATGGCCAAAGGCGCCGCCAAGGTCCAAAGGGAAAGGTCCAAAAGAAACTTGATAATTCCCCTCATTTCTGACCCATCTTAATGCCAGACTGGATGAACGAACCCTTAACGTGACCCTAATGCGGGGACTCAGCCAACGAGAGGATGGCCTCAATGACCCGGTCCTGGTCCTCCGGTGTCAAGGAGGAACCTGAGGGCAGGCACAGGCCACACCGGAAAAGGTCCTCCGCCACCTCCCCGCCCACTGTTTCCGCTCCTTGAAAAGCGGGCTGCAGATGGAGGGGCTTCCAAACGGGGCGGGCTTCTATGCCCTGGGCCTCGAGGGCTTGACGGATGGCCTCAGGCCCTAGGCCAAACGCCTCTTCGTCCACCAGCATCACGCTAAGCCAGCGGGTATGCCGGCCCCATGGGGCCTCGGGCTGGAAGGCAAGCCCCGGAAGGTGGGAAAGGGCCTGAGCATACCGGGCAAAAATGGCCCTTCTCGCTTGCACCCGTTCCTCTAAAGACCTAAGCTGGGCCCGGCCCACCGCCGCCAGGAGGTTGCTTAGCCGATAGTTGTACCCCACCTCCTGATGCTCGTACCAAGGCACCGGTTCCCGGGCCTGGGTGGCCAGCTTCCGGGCCCGGGCAATCCACCCCTCCTCAGGGGAAACCAACATGCCCCCGCCGGAGGTGGTGATAATCTTGTTGCCGTTAAAGGAAAAAATCCCCGCTTGACCCAAGGTCCCGGGGCTTTGGCCCTTGTAGGTGCTCCCCAAGGCCTCCGCGGCGTCCTCAATAAGGGTGACCCCATACTCCTGGCAAAGGTTTCGTATGGGGTCCACATCGGCGCTTTGACCGTATAGGTGCACCAGAACCACCGCCTTAGGAAGCCGCCCCCTCTTGGCCCTCCCCTCAAGAAACTCTGCCAAAAGGGCGGGGTCCATATTCCAGGAGGTCCTTTCGCTATCCACGAAAACCGGCCTGGCCCCCAGGTAGAGCACGGGAAAAGCGCTGGCGGCAAAGGTCAGGGTGGAGACCACCACCTCATCCCCTGGCCCCACCCCCGCCAGGATTAGGGATAGGTGAATGGCCGCGGTACCGGAGCTCAGGGCCAAGGCATGCTTAGCCCCCACCGCCTGGGCGAACTCCCGTTCAAAGGCCTCCACCTGGGGCCCCAAGGGGGCAATCCACCCCGAGTCAAGGGCTTCCTTTAGGAAGGCTTCTTCTAAGCCAGAAAGATGGGGTGGGGAAAGGAAAATGCGCTTCATTTCTGAATAGGCCTGGCTGGCACCCCAACTACCGTGGTCCTAGGCGGAACAGATTTGGTCACCACCGCTCCCGCACCTACTACGGCGTCTTCTCCGATCACGAGGGGCGCCCCCTCCTGCCCGTTGATGATGACCGCGCCGGTGCCCACATAAGCCCGCTTTTCAATCCATACCCAACCAGACACATGCACCCCCGGAGCAAGGGTAGCGAAGTCATCAAGGATGACGTCGTGCCCTATGGTGCAATCCAAGTTTATTTGGACTTGTCTTCCAAGGCGTATATTTACCGTTAAAATGCTTCCAGCCGCAATAACCGTACCCTCCCCGATTTCCATCCACTGGGATCGCTCCACGCGAGGATGAATCAGAGTGGAGAATGCAAAACCTGCTTCCTGTGCCTTTATATAGAGCTTTTCCCGTATCTGCGGAGAGCCTACAGCAAGAGCTAAAGGAACTGCTCCAGCGTTAGCCTTTGCTTCCTCAAACGACAGAACTGGGATGCCATTGATGACCTTTCCCACTCTCTCTGTATTGTCATCAATGAATCCCCGGACAGCATAGCCCAATTCCTGCGCTAACCAAGCAACCTCGCGCGCAAACCCCCCCGACCCATAAACAAAGAGTTCCGACATCATCCCACCTCCTTCTTTCCGTCGCTTCCCCTAAACTCCGGCATGGTGGCATGCCCCGGTGCGTTTATCCCCTCCCGCCGCAGCACCTTGACCAGGGTAAGGAGCAAAATCTTGAGGTCCAAGAGTAGATTCCAGTTGTCCACATACCACACATCCAGGCGAAACTTCTCCTCCCAAGAGAGGGCATTTCGCCCGTTCACCTGGGCCCATCCCGTAATCCCCGGCTTCACCTCATGGCGCCGGGCTTGCTCCGCGGTGTACCGATCCAGATACTCCATGAGAAGGGGCCTAGGCCCCACTAGGCTCATATCCCCCTTTAGCACATTTATAAACTCAGGCAGCTCATCCAAGCTATATTGGCGGAGAAAACGCCCCAAAGGGGTCAACCGCTTTTCGTCTGGCAAAAGCCTGCCCTCAGCATCCCGCTCCTGCGTCATGGTGCGGAACTTGTACATGACAAATGGTTTTCCGTGAAGACCGGGGCGTACCTGTCTAAACAGCACAGGCCTACCTATCTGCATCCAGATGCGAAGAGCAATATAAAGCATAAGGGGCCCAAAGACCAGCAGGGCAAAGGAAGCCCCTACGATGTCCAATAGGCGCTTCAATAGAGGGGAGCGGAGAAACCCCATAGCGTCTTTTAGTCTAACCCCATCTCCCGCAAAAAGCGCTCGTTCACCTTCCTGGCATCAAACCGTTCTTCGGCTAACTTCCGGCTTTCCTTGCCCATACGTTCAATCAGCCCGGGCTTACGAATAAACCTCTCCATGGCCTCCACCAAAGCCTCAAGGTCCCGAGGGGGCACCAGAAAACCGTTAACCCCGTGCGCCACCGTTTCCCGACAACCTGGGGCATCCGTGGTGATGATGGGCCGGGCCATGGCCAGGCAGCTAACTCGAAAGCAACTTTTGAACAATTAAGTTAACTGTGTTCCCTAGCCCAAAGGGATTTCCCTCGCTACCCACCCATTGGCTCTCCAAAAGCCCAGCAATGCTAGCCACATCAGCCGGTGGAGCTAGCTTGTTCCAACCTAAATCCAACAATTCTTGCCACTCCGTTTCCTCTCTCAAAGTTACGCAAGGCACTCGGTAAAAGAAAGCCTCCTTCTGAACCCCGCCTGAATCAGTGGCTATCAGGCGGGCATTTTTTTCCAGCATCACCATATCAAGATAGCCTACCGGATCCACGGCCATTACCGCATCCAGCAAGGGCCCCAACCCAAAAGCTTCTGCCCGTTTCCTGGTACGGGGGTGTACGGGAAACACTACAGGTATCTCCCTATGTACCTCAGCAAAGGCCTGCAGTATCACCCCTAGACGCACCGGATCATCGGTATTCTCTGCCCGATGTATTGTGGCCAAGATGTAACCCTTAGGCTTCAGGCCTAGCTTGCTCAAGATGCGGCTTTGCCCTTCCGCCTTTTCTCCGTAGTAAAGGGCGGCATCATACATCACATCCCCCACCCAGTACACCTTATCAGGAGGTATTCCCTCCCGCAAAAGGTTACGAACTGCTACCTCGGTGGGAGCAAAAAGGAGGTCGGCGATGTGGTCCGTAAGCACGCGGTTGATCTCCTCAGGCATACGGCGGTTAAAAGAGCGAAGGCCTGCTTCTACGTGAGCCACGGGGATATGCAGCTTTGCCGCAGCCAAAGCCCCTGCTAGGGTGCTGTCGGTATCTCCATACACTAAAACCCAATGGGGCCTTTCCCGTAAAAGCACCTCTTCTATCGCCTCCAACATTCGCCCTGTATTTTGCCCATGAGTGCCTCCGCCAATACCCAAATTGTAATCGGGTTCGGGAATGTCTAGTTCGCGGAAAAATACCTCTGACATGTTTTTATCGTAGTGCTGACCGGTATGCACCAGGACTTCAGACACCTCTGGAGTATTGCGAAGAGCCCTGGATACTAGGGCTGCTTTAATAAATTGGGGTCGAGCCCCTACCACACTTAGCACTTTATGTCTTATGCGCGCCATTTTCCCACCGATTTGGACATTACATCTCCCATTGTAAGACCTATACCAAGTCACGCCCAAACTTTTGTTCGATGTTGACGTGTCCAACTTGCAACATGCGCTGTTTCGCTGATGCTCATGCTAAAGTAGCAGTTCTTGCAAGCGCTTATTGAGACCCTCTGCCAACACGGGAATGGCATGGTATTTCTCAACATACTCCCGACCACGGCGACCCATTGCCCTGCGCTCCTCCATGGGCATTTGGTAAAGCTTAATGATAGCGTCGGCAAGTGCTTGTGGATCCCGAGGCGGCACGGTAAAACCGCAGCCAGCATCCTCAACAGGATTACTAGGGGTATTAACAGCGAAAACAATAGGCCTTGACATTGCCATGTAGTCAAAGAGTTTGTTTGAGCTAATCCCATATTTAAATACTTCACTCTCTTCAAGGTTGAGTACAAAAGCATCAGCCTCACATAGAACTTCCACAACTTTGTCCTTTGGCACTGGCGGACGGAACTCAACGTTGTCTACAGCCAACTTCTTGGCAAGTTCGACTAAGGCGGGCTTTTCAGGCCCATCACCAACTAAGACAAACTTGATCTCACCGAAACCGCGGTCCTGAACGATCCTCGCTCCCTGAATTAGCACATCAAGGGCATTTGCACGACCATGGGCCCCGAAGTACATAACCCTGAATTCCTCACCCGAAGGACACTCGTCAGAAACATGGCCGAACCTTGAGAGATCCACACCGTTAGGTATCCAAATGATTTTTCCCTCAGAAACCCCCCGACTAACGATGTATTTGTCTGCCAGCGGCAGCAAGGTAATGATGGTGTCTGCCTTGTGGTAAAGATACCTTTCAAGCACCTGCAAAGCGCGGATCAACGGGTGATGTTCATCAAACTCCCCCATATCAATAAATGTCTGAGGCCAAAGATCACGAACCTCCATCACAAAGGGCACACGGTAAAGCCGTGCGACCCAGTAGGCCGCTAGGGGCGTAAGGAGGTGCGGTGAAGACCCGATTACCACATCCGGCTTGCCAACTTCGGGCGCAAGCTTGGGCACTTGCCGCGCAATCCTCCACACCCTGAACATAAAGCTCACCATGCTTCGGACCCGGCGCCAATCGTTTCCCGGGTACGGAGGGGTGCGAAGCCAAATGAACCTGACCCCCTCAACCTCCTCCATCTTCCACTGCTCCTTTGGCCCCAAGCGAGTTTCCCGACGAAGGTAATGGTGAAAGCTGGAAGCAAAAATCGTAACCTGATGCCCCCTCTTCACAAGCTCTCGCCCAAGGTCAAAATGCCTGGTCCCCCCGGGTAGGTCAGGTGGGTGAGCATAGTGGTTGAAGATCCAAAGGTTCATAGCACTCATATTGTTAGCTGTCCTTCCCCATAAGCGCCAATAAGGTTCGCACCACTTTTTCTACCGCAAACTCCTGCTCTACTCTGAGGCGGCCCCGGCGACCTAACTCCTTGCGCAAGTTCTCATCGTACACAAGCTGTGAAATCGCCTGCGCCAAGGCTTCGGGTGATTTATCTGGTACCAACAAACCTGCCCCTTCCGCCAAAAGTTCGGGAATCCCTCCAGTAGCCGTGGCCACCACAGGATAGCCAAAGGCTAGAGCCTCAATGAGGGCTACGGGTATACCCTCATTAAGGCCTTCTCCCAAGTCCACGCTGGGCAACACCACGGCATCCACTAACCCCTCTGAGTAAAGCTCCAATAGCTTATCGTGGGCAAGGTACCCCAAAAACCGTACCCGACTCTCCAAACCCAGATTCTGCACCAAGGACATCAATTCGGATTTCAGTGGCCCTTCACCCGCAAGCCAGAGGTGAACATGCTCAGGCAAAAGACGTAAGGCCTCCAGAAGGTATTTGTGTCCTTTTATGGGAAGGAAAGCAGCTGGACACAGGAGAACGAAAGTTTCTCCTTTTGCGTATCCCTTAGAAATTTTCCTAGACCCCAACGGCAGGGGCACACCGAGGTGTAAAACCACCACCTTCTCAGGCGGCACACCCCTTTCCAGGGCCATGGATTTTGTTTTTTCTGAAATACATCGGAAGAATAGGGCGCGATCGGCTTTTTGAGGAAGGACGTTGTTCTCCACCACATCCCAGCGATGTGCTGTTAAGCTCCAAGGTACGCCCGATACATGGCTCGCCACCATGGCCATAGAAGAGGTCGTAGCGGCCCAGTGCGCGTGAATGTGGTTTGCTCCCCAACGGATAGCCAGATCAGCCAGCCAAAGCCCCTTGGGATAGACCGCCAGGTTTTTCAGCAGGTGGCGTGGGTTAGGGGTGAATAGAAGCAAGAGGGCCTGTAGGGCCTTCTTGGGAAAACGTAGGACCATTCGCCAGGCGCTTCTAAATATGCGCCAAGAAAAAAGAGGTTCAACCTCCGCTAAGGGCAGCACATCCCGGGACTCGGGATGGACGGGTTGGCCTCGAGGGTACATGGGCACCACCTTGAGGTCCACACCCAAATCGCGAAGAGCCCGAATCTCCGGGTAAAGAAAAGGTTCCGCCGAACCAAAAGGAAGGCTCGAGGTGATGTATATCACTCTCACTTGAGAACCACCTCTGGAGGGTTACGAAGTTTCTGCACAGCCTTCGTCGCCACGGCTCGTATTTTGCAAACAGGGTGTCTAAGCTGCCACTGAAACCTCTCTTCAATGGTGCGAAACACACCCACGTATATTGGGAAGGCAAGCGCCAGCGCCTGTAACTGTGCTATATGGAGCTGATGATAAAAAGGACTAGCCAAGTGCCCGGAAAGGTCATAATAGGACCAATAACCTGCGTTATATTTCGGGAGATAGGCCACCAAAGCGCTCAAGGTCTCCTCCAACATGCTGCGAACGTCATCAACATCTTCCACAAGTAGGTAGTCATAAAGACCAAATAAGGCAAAAACCCAGCCGTTCAGTATGGCCCTATACTCATCCGAGGGAGTCTCTTCTAACACGCATCCCTCCGGAACGATCCTACAAGTGCCCCCTCTATCCAGAGGAACCCTCATAGGTGCCAGGGCGCGCCGCGCTGCATCCAAATACGAAACGTCCCCTGTTGTCCGGTAGGCCCGCACCAACACTGAAATGCCTTGGCCTTGGGTCATGGCGGAGTACCGTGAGACATAGTGCAAACCGAGTAGGGGCCAAAGGGGCCAACCCCCATGCTCATCTTGGGTTTTCAAGGCCCACTGGGCAATCCTGAGGAACGCAGAACGGTGGGTCTCATTCCTTTCGTTTGAGGCTAGCCAGAGATCCCAGTGACCCAACGCTTTCTGAAAAAGCGTGGTGGCGAAATAGAGGCGCTTCCCTCCAACCTCGTTCAGGGGCAACCCCCGTTCATCCACAGGCCCTCTCCACTGGGTTTTGGCCGTGAGATCATTAAAGTACCCAGAAAGCTTCCCGGGAGCAAACTCCTTTCCAAGGCCTTGGGGCACATGCCAGTAGCTTTTGCCGAGGAACATACCGCCCCAACGCCTTAAAAGCGAGGTTGCCAACCTAGCCTTTCGCCAAAAGTCGCTCATATAGGGTTTCATATTGCCGCACCATAAATCCCACATCAAATTGTTCCCTTGCCCGATTGGACGCTTCTTGTCCCAAACGCAATCTAAGTCCCACGTCCTCAACCAATCTTGCGATGGCCCGGGCTAAAGCTTCCACGTCTCCCGGCGGTACCAGTATCCCACTCACCCCATCCTCCACCAGCTCGGGTACACCCCCCACGGCAGTAGCAACGACAGGCTTGCCCGCCGCCATGGCCTCCATGACCGAAAGAGGGTTTCCCTCATAGCGGGAAGATAAGACAAACACATCCGCCCCCGCCAAGACCTCCGGAACGTCTGTCCTTACTCCCAAAAAGCGGACCCTGTCAGCAAGACCCAAGCGCTTTGCCATCTCCTCCAGCTCCGAACGGAGGGGGCCATCCCCTACCACGAGAAGGCAAAGCTTCGGATGTTGCCAGACTACAAAAGAGAAGGCTTGGAGGAGGGTAAACGGATCCTTCTGCGGGCTGAGTCTTGCCACGGAAACGATGAGTACCTCCGTTTCCTCAAAACCCTCCTGCTTGCGCCAAGCCCTCCTCGCCTTCTCTCCAAGGGCGTATTCAGATACGGGAATGCCGTTGGGTATCAAGGGAACATTTTTCATGCCATACACCCGCTCAAGGCTTTGGGCCACCTCCTGAGCAATGGCCACTGGCACCACCCCTAAGCGAAAAGCCAGCCGGTGGACCCATTTTCCCACAAAATCCACCTCCTTTTCCGCAAGGGTGTGAACCGTATGGATCCAGGCCCGCGCCCGCTGAGAAAGAACCGAGGGCAGGAGGTAACGCAGCACGTACCGGTGCGTGTGGACAATGTCAGGCCGAAACTCCCGAAACACCCCCTCGAGGCGGCCAAACATTCTTGGGTCAAACCCCCGATGTTTGCCCAAGTACCAAACTGGCACACCTGCGCGCTCCAGCATAGCCTCCAGATCCGTGCCCTGCCTATCAAACAGCGAAACCGCAGCCACCTGAAAACGGTTCCGATCAAGGCGCAGTAGTAAATGTGTGACCATTCGCTCCGCCCCACCGGGGCCGAAGTTGGGAAGGATCTGAAGAAGGCGCATCTTACGCATGATTCACTCCCATTTTAGATCCACCAAAAACTGCCTTTAGTAATAGTAAAGCGAAAATGACATCCAAATGCTGGTAGAGAAGTATTTGAGGATCCCCTCCCCAAACGCTAGAGATAGCTATTTGGAAAAACATGTATGTAAACAAAACGTGCGCCACGCCTGGAGGAAGAGCGGCCAAAAGCCACCAGTTTAAAGTCTTTAACAAGATACCCCAAAAAAATCCCACAAGGATAACTCCCATAACCCACCCCTGTAAGAACGCAAATCCCACTATGGGTAATCCTAAAGTACCTCCGGCTCCTTCTTGCCTTGTTGCCCCCAGGATCTTTCTTGTAATTAAATCTGACGGCGTATCAATATACTCTCTCCACAACCTTTGAGGAAGCAAATACAACGGTATATAGGCTACATCTTGAAACCACCTGTATTCGGGCAAATCTATAAGAACAAACACCGGTAAGAGCCGAACATTCGCCTCCAGCCTTACACGATCCACCCCTTCGTCAAACTCTGTTCCCTTCGTTACAAAGGAACTCACCACAAACAGCCCAGCTATTAGACCAAAACTAACTACCATCGCCAATAGCAATCTAGGACTTAACCGCAACCGCGTTCCGTATATGTACGGGGCTAGAACCAAAGTCCCAATGTAGAATATCAAATAACTTCTGCCAAACCACGTATAAACAACATACAAGGAAAAGAGCACAGATACAGCTAATCCGAAAAGGCTTGCCGTTAATAAAGAACGGTACATTTGCGCAGGGCGAGCAATTAATATTCCCCAAAATATATAGCTGGACATGAGAGCAAATCCCCCAAACTTTCCGAGTAAAGACCATGGATTATCCTGAGAGCTTACATCAAACAAACCTCCCCTTAGTAACTGTGCATTAAAAAAAAGTCCAGTAAAACCCCCGTAAGCGCGGCTATACAGCGAATACGAGGCGAGGGCTAAACCCATAAGTAGCCATCCTACAAAAAACAATTTTAATACAACCCTTTGGGATAGTTTAACCCGATTCGCCGCTTTTTTCTTCAACCGCGATAACATGGGTATTCTAAGGCTAGCCCCTACAAAAAGGGCCACACCAAATAAAATTACCAGAACCGAATACAAACCCGCGTACCTCGAATATGAAGATAAACTGGGAAAGCCGAACCAAGCTGGAGGTTCCACATCCCAACTAAATATCAACATTATTCCATGAAATACCGCCAAGAAGAAGAGGAATGCAACCGGATAGTCTACCGCCTTCACCTGCACCGCGCGTATAACACTCAATGCACCGACCACAACCGTTACGCTTATTCCTGCTAAATAGATATCAACGTCGAGAAACATCTTCCCACACCCCATGGCTCATCTCTAATACTCCTCCCTTACCCATTTTTACACTATGCAACACTTTCATTTAGCGACCCTCACAAAAGAAGAGACCGAGCAAGGTTTAAATGGCGCTTTCCAAATGCATGAAGACTATAAAATTGCTCATATAAGAGCCGATTGGCTTTGCCTTTTTCCTCCAACCGGAGTTCTTCTAAGAATAACTCTGATATAGTAGATAAAATAGTTCCAGAATCAAGTTTTTCCAAGAAGGATACTCCAGGTGAAGTAATGCTCTTTGCCCCTCCAACACGTGTCGTGATTACTGATTTGCCAAGAGACATGGCTTCCAAGATTATTAAGTCAAAGTAATTCACCCGATTGGGCACGATAACAATATCACAAGCTGCTATAGCATCAGCAAGTCGATCCTCCCTGAGAAATCCCAAATGGACAAGGTTCGGCAAGCTAGGGCACGATACCGGCCCATCCCCCGCACTCACAAACACCAGCTCTGGCGCCTCGCGTAAAGCAGCAGAAGCTAACTCACAAAAAATGTCGTAGCCCTTATGGGGATGCCTCCGCCCAAAAAATCCCAGCACCTTTGCCCCCTGGGGAATACCCCAGGCCTTGCGGGTTTCCTCGGGAGACCGTTGGGGTACCAGCTCTTTGACACCAGTCGGTACCTCTATGACCTGAAGCTCCTCGACCCTTTTCCGTCCGTAGCTCGCAAAATATCCGTCCAGAGAGTGACGGCTTGGCGCCAGAAGACCATCGCAGGAAAGCCAAGTTGCTATTTCTTTTTCGACGTAAAATCTATAGACAACTTCCGATAGAAGGGAACTGCCTGCGTACAACCGCAAGGTATCCGCGTATTCCCGTGCCCATTCAACGGGCGAGTGGGACATCAAGAAAATCTTTTGCCCCCTTTGACGACCAATCCTTTCAAGATAGGTATAAGCAAGTCGCCATTCGTGAAACACCAATACCTTTGAAAATTTCATCTCGGCAATTTGGGGTTGGGTGAAGCGACTTAAAATGTCTCTAAATCTAGAGTATCCCGCGACTGCAATGACAAAACCGTAGATTAGGGGCACTTTCCGTAAAAGGCGCTTCAAAACCAAAAAGCTCTGCCTCGCACTACCTTTATTTTCTCCTCGTGGTTCATAAAGTGGTATCTCAGGAGCCATGATCTTAATCACAGTCTCATTGCATTCAAAAGACCGGAGCGCCTCGCCTAGTAAATAACCATATCCGCTGGGGCCCCCTCCCGGCCATATACCGGGGAAAACGTGCAAGACTTGCTCCTTCATCCCCGGGCCACCTCCTCAAAGAGCTTCAAAGCCCTGGCCACCGCCTGGTCCATGTTGTAGTAGCGGTAGTCCCCAAGCCTTCCGGCAAAGAGGACGGTCTTCAGCTTGGCCGCCTCCTCCTGGTATAGCCTCAGCCGCTCTTCGTTCTCCTCCCGGGGGACCGGGTAGTAGGGTTCGTTTTCCCCCGGAGTGTAGGCCTCCGGGTACTCATAGATCACCGTGGTGTGGGGCAGGTAGTCCTGCCCGGTGAGGTGCTTGAACTCGGTGATCCGGGTGAAGGCGTACTCGGTTGGGTAGTTCACCGTGCCCACCTCCTGGAACCAGGGCTTGGGGTGGTGTTCCCACACGAAGCGCAAGGAGCGGTAAGGCAGGGGCCCATAGGCATAGCCGAAGAACTCGTCCATGGGGCCGGTGAAGATGAGGCGGTGGAAGCGCACCTCCCCCTCCACCTCCTTCCAGTCGGCCCCCAGGAGGACCTGGATGTTGGGGTGGCTCAGCATCCTGCGGAAGAGGGCCGTGTACCCCTCCTTGGGCATGGCCTGGTAGGGGTCTTGAAAGTACCGCTCGTCGTAGCTAAGGAGGACGGGAACCCGGGCGGTGACGGAGGGGGAGAGTTCCTCGGGCCTCAGGCCCCACTGCTTTAGGGTGTACCCCTCAAAGACATGCTTGTAGACGTAGTCTGCCAGGAAGCGCAGATCGGGGTCCTCCTCCTCCCTTAGCCTAAGAATGGGCACCCGGGCCCCGTATCCGAAATGGGCGAGGAGCTTCTCCTCTAGCCGGTCCGCGAGCCTTTCCGAGAAGAGCCGCCTCAGGGAGGCCAGGCTGAAGGGGAGGGGGATCTCCTTCCCCTCCACCACCGCCCGCACCCGGTGGCAGTAGGGGCGCCACTCCGTGAACCGGGAGAGGTAGTCCCACACCTTCTTGCTTTGGGTGTGGAAGATGTGGGGGCCGTAGCGGTGGACCAGGACCCCGTGGGAGTCGTATTCGTCATAGGCGTTGCCACCGATGTGGAGCCTCCGGTCCACCACCAACACCTTCCGGTCCAGCTCCCGGGCGATGCGCTCCGCCAGGGTGGCCCCGGTGAAGCCGGCACCGACGATGAGGTAGTCCACCTTCACGCCTCTCCCCCCTTGGCCAAGGTCAAGGGGTCCTTCCCCCGCCGCCTGAGGTAGACCCACATGGCCACTGTGACCCAGACCTCCGCCACCACCACCGCCATGGCCATGCCCAGGTGCTGTAGCCGCGGGGCCAGGAGGAGGGCCAGGGCCAGGTTCCAAAGCCCAGCCCCCATGATGATGGCGTTAAAGGGGCGGTCCATGCCCTGGGGGAGCATCCACTGGATGCCCAGGACCTGGCTCAAGGCTATTAGGGGGATGAGGAAGGCCAGGATCCGCAACACGGGGACCGCCTCCTCGTACCCCGCCCCCAGCAGAACCCGCACCAGGAGGGGAGCGGAAAGCCACACGAAAGCCCCCAAGGCCACCCCTCCTAGGCCCAGGAGGTATAGCCCGCCGCGGGCCAGGCGGGCTGCTTCCCTCACCCCCTCCCTTCCCTCGTGGACCAGGTGGCCGATCCGGGGATACAGGGCCTGGCCGATGGGGGAGAAGAGGCCCAAAAAGGCCTTGCTGATCTTCTCGGCCCCCGCGTAATACCCCACCGCCTGGGGCGGGGCCAGGAGGCCTAGGATAAAGGTGTTGCCCAGGGTGTACAGGCTCACCGCCCCCCGGAAGAGGAAAAGGCTAAAGCCCGTGCGCAGGGCCTGGGCCACCAAGGGAAGCCGCGGCCACACCCAAGGGACCTCCCGGTAGGCCAGCCAAAGGGCCAGGGCCGTGGCCCCTAAGGAGGCTCCGCCCTGCAGGAGGAGGACCTTAGCCGCATCCTCAGGGCCCTTGACCAGGAGGAAGAGGAGGACCAAGGCCACCGCCCTAGAGGCCACGTCCAGCAGGGCCACCAGGCGCATCCGCTCCAATCCCTGGAAATACCAAAGGGGGCTATAGGCCCCCACTAAAGCCCAGAACACCGCGGCCCAAAAGAGGGGGGTATGCCCATGAAAACGGTCCCGCAAAAGGGGAGCGATGGCGAAAGCCAGGCCCAAGATCAGAAGGGAAAGGAGGAGTTTGGCCCCCAAAACCCCCGCCAAGATCTCAGCCCGTCCCTTGAGGGAGTCCCGGGCCTGGGCCACCTGACGGGTGGCGGAAAGCCCAAAGCCGTACTCCACCACAAGCTGGAGGTATCCGGCAAAGGCCTGGGCAAAGGCCAAAAGGCCCCATTCCTTGGGCCCCAGGACCCGGGCCAGGTAAGGAACAGTGAGGAGGGGGAAGAGGTAGTTGGCCACGTGGACCCCGTAGAGGGCTAGGATGTTTGGGACTAAACCCCCTGAAAGGAACCCTCTAGGGCCTACCTTAGTCACCCATGCGGGGTTAGAAAGAAAAAAGTGAAAAAGGTTCTTCTTCATTCCAGGAGGAGCTCTTTGATGTGTTGAACCACCTTTGCCAATAGCCCAGGTGATAAATTCGGAAACATAGGCATGGATAAAGCTTCTTTAGCGGCCCCCTCAGCCATCGGGAGAATCCCCTCTGGGTATCCGTACACCGGCAAGAGATGGAGGGGAACCGGGTAGTAAACCATGGTGCCAATACCCGCTTCCGCCAAGGCCTTTTGTACCTCATCCCGCCTGCCTCCGAGGATGCGCACCGTGTACTGATGAAACACGTGCCCCTCGGAGATTTCAGGGACCACCACACCCGGTATACCCGCCAAGAGTTGGTTATACCGGCTGGCTACCTCTCGCCTTTGGGCATTCCAACGGTCCACGTGGGGCAGCTTAACCCGCAGTATGGCAGCTTGCAGGGCATCCAGGCGAGAGTTATACCCCACCATTTCGTTATGATACTTTCTCCTCGAGCCGTGAGCCCTAAGCATCCGCGCCACCTCGGCCACCCCATCGTCGTTGGTCACCAGAAGACCACCATCCCCGTAGGCCCCCAGGTTCTTGCTGGGGAAGAAGGAAAAAGCCCCCGCATGCCCCAAGGTCCCCACCTTCCTCCCGCGATAAGTGGCCCCAAAGGCCTGGGCGCTATCCTCCAGGACCTTAAGCCCGTGCTCCTCCGCCAGGGCCAGGATGGGGTCCATATCAGCGGGGCAGCCATAGAGGTGCACCGGAAGTATGGCCTTGGTGCGCGGGGTAATGGCGGCGGGGATGAGCTCGGGATTGATGTTGAAGGTCTTGGGGTCTATGTCCACAAAGACCGGGGTGGCCCCCACCAGGCTGATGGCCTCAGCGGTGGCGAAAAAGGTGAAGGGCGTGGTGATGACCTCATCCCCCGGGCCTATGCCCAAGGCCCTCAGACCGATAACCAGGGCATCGGTGCCCGAGTTAACCCCGATGGCATGCCTCACCCCCAGGTATTCCGCCACCTCCCGCTCAAAGGCCTCCACCTCAGGGCCTAGGATGAACTGGCCCGAACGCAGTACCCGGGTGATGGCCGCCATGAGGTGATCCCAAAGCTCCTCCACCTCCGGGGTAAGGTCCAGGATGGGGATGCGGCCCTTTATACCCTCCATACCCTCTCACCCACTTTCCTATACTGCCTTCCGCACTCCCGGCAGGTGGCCTCCTCCCCCTCCTCGCCAGGAGAAAACTTTAGGGGCAGGCCGCATTCGCACGCGTAACCCACCACCCGGGCCGGCACCCCTGCCACCAGGGCATAAGGGGGCACGTCCTTGGTTACCACCGCCCCAGCGGCCACAAAGGCCCACTCCCCGATGGTTACCCCGCACACGATGGTGGCATTGGCCCCGATGGTGGCCCCCCTTCGCACCATGGTTTTCAGATAGTCCTCGCTCCGATTGCGGGGAAAGGCCGCCCGCGGGGTGCGCACGTTGGTGAACACCGCGCTGGGGCCGACAAAAACGTAGTCCTCGAGGGTGACGCCTTCGTAAAGGGAGACGTTGTTTTGGATTTTGCATCCCCGGCCTATCCTCACCCCCTTGGCCACGAAAACGTTTTGCCCCAGGGTACACTCCTCCCCGATCTCCGCCCCGGCCATCACGTGGCTAAAGTGCCAAATGCGGCTATTCCGGCCCACTTTGGCCCCCTCGTCCACAAAGGCCGACTCGTGCACAAAGTATTCCATACTCATCGCAAAAAGGGGTGAGGGCTTCCCAGGCGGGGGGAGACCACCTCGGCCCGGCGCACCCAAGCCGCCAGCTCCACGCCAGGCCGCGCCTCCTCGAGGCCAAAACCCGCCCCGGCTAAGGTGTGGCGGTAGACCTCGGTGTGAAGCTCGGTAAACCCTTCTGAGAACTCCAGCTCCTGGCCGTCAAAAACGATGGAACGATAGGTGCGCTGGCCCCGGGCCAAGGCTTCCCGAGGGAGGAAGGAGGCGTCAATGGAGAGAAACCATCGCACCCGGGCCCTTTCCAGTTCCAGATAGCCGGCTACGGTGGTAGGGGTTCGCAGGTGGACCTCCCCCGCCTGCACCCCCCCAAAATACCAAAGGAGGAGGTCAAAGAAGTGGATGCCGATGTTGGTAGCCACCCCCCCGCTTTTCGCCTCGTCCGCCTTCCAGCTTTTCTGGTACCAGGGGCCCCGGCTGGTGATATAGGTGAGCACCACCTCCTTGGCCTCCCGTTCGCCCCTTAGTCTCTCCCTAAGGGCCACCAGGGCCGGGTGCACCCGTAGCTGCAGGACCGTGAACACCCGCTTCCCGGTGCGGGCCTCCATGGCCGCCAGGCGGTCCAAGGCCTCAGGCTCCAGGACCAAGGGCTTCTCGCACAGCACATGGGCACCCTGCCGCAGGCCAAGGCGGATATGGGCCTCGTGCAGGTAGTTGGGGCTCACCACGGAAACCCAGTCCACGGGATGGTCCTCCAGGTAGGCCTCAAACACCTCGGGCTCCCGGAAAAACTGGGCGTTAGGGAAATAGCCATCCAGGATGCCCACGGCATCGAAAGGGTCTAGGGCGGCCACCAAATCCCCCCCCACCTCCTTAATGGCCTTGAGGTGGCGGGGGGCGATGTAACCGGCGACACCGATCAGGGCAAACCGGGTCATAGCAGGGTCACCTTGGGATGGCGCAGATGGCGGGTAGCCCCCCGGGTATCCAGGACCCGCTTGGCGTGCTGCAGAATCCAGGGGTAGTCATAGGCCGAGTGATCCGTGGTGATAAGGACCAGGTCCTGTTCCGCGAGGCGCTCGGGGGTAAGCTCCACGCTCTCCATGGTCAAGCCGTGCTCGGAAAACCGGGGAACCCAAGGGTCGTGGTACTCCACCTGAAGGCCCAGGCCCTTCAGCCCCTTTATAACATGGATGGCGGGGCTTTCGCGGTAATCCCCGATGTCCTTTTTGTAGGCCACCCCCAGCACCAAGACCTTGGCCCCCTTCACGGCGATCCCCGCCTCCACCAATAGGCGCAGGGCCTTTTCCACCACAAACTCCGGCATTTTACGGTTGATCTCCCCCGCCAGGGCGATGAAGTGGGTGTTGAAGTTATACTCCTTGGCCTTCCACTCCAGGTAGTGGGGATCTATGGGGATGCAGTGCCCCCCCACGCCGGGACCGGGGTAAAAGGGCATGATGCCAAAGGGCTTGGTGAAGGCCGCATCCAACACCTCCCAGACGTTTAGCCCCATGCGGTTACAAAGGAGGGCCAACTCGTTCACCAAAGCGATGTTGACCGCACGGAAGGTGTTTTCAAAGACCTTTACCAGCTCGGCCGCCTTGGCGCTGGAAACGGTAACCACCTTTTCAATGGTTTGGCCATAGAAGAAGGCCCCCACCTCCAGGGACCTAGGGCCGCAACCGCCCACCACCTTGGTGGTGTTTTTGGTGGTGTAACGCTGGTTTCCGGGGTCCACCCGCTCCGGGGAGTGGACCAGGAAAAAGTCCTCCTCCACCTTGAGGCCGCTGGCCTCCAGGATGGGAAGCATCACCTCCTCCGTGGTACCGGGGTAGGTGGTGGACTCGAGGCTAATGAGCTGCCCCCGCCTAAGCCGTTGGGCTATGGCCTCCGTGACCCGCACCACATATTGCAGATCCGGGGTGAGGTTGGCGGTGAGGGGAGTGGGAACGGCGATGACGATCACGTCCATCTCCGGAACCCGGTGGAAGTCGGTGTCGGCTTGAATAAGCCCCCGGGCCACCAGGTCCCTAAGTTCCTCATCCCGGACGTCGGGGATGTAGTTCTCCCCGCGGTTCACCTTCTCGGCCCGCCTGGGGTTTTGCTCCACCCCAATGACCCGAAACCCCACCTTGGCCTTTTCCACGGCGAAGGGTAGCCCCACATACCCCAGGCCCACCACCCCCACCACCGCCTCCCGGGCGGCAATCTTGGCCTTTAGTTCCTCAGCCAAAGTGGTTGCTGGGTATTCCGGCATCCTCCCTCCTCCGAAAGAGGTTATCACAGTTCCCAGGTAGCCTGGGTTTTCCTGACCCGTAAGACCTAAAATGCGAGGCATGCGGCGGTCTATGGTGTTGGCGATGCTTTTGGGCCTAGCCCTGGCCGCCCCCTGCAAGGAGAGGCCCTACACCTTGGAAACGGAGGAAGGCCTCCTGGGGGGCCGGGAGATGACCTATGACGGCGAGGTTTTGCTCTTTGAGGGGGAGGCTTGCCTGGAGCGGCAGGGCCTCTACCTGGAAGCCCCCGTTATCCGCTACCTGGAAGGGGAGGGAACCTTCCAGGCGGAAGGGGTGAAGGGGGAGGCCGAGGGGTGGCGCCTCGAGGCCCAGGCCCTTTCCGGCAAGGACCTCTTGGGGGTGCGCCTGGCCCGGGGACGGCTTAGGGCGGAGGCCCAAAGGCTTAGGCTGGAAAGCCCCCTCAAGGGGGAAGGGATCCTCCTGGAAACCCCCGCCTACCGGGTTAGGGCCCAGGAAGGAAGCTTCACCCGGGAGGAGGCCTGGCTTAAGGGTTTCCTGGCCACCCCCTGCCCCTGCGGGGAAGACGTGCGCCTTTCCATGGAGGAGGCCCTCTTCTCCGTGGCCACGGGGGAACTAAAAGGGGAGGCCAGCCTGGGCCTATGGGGCCTGGAGATCCCCTTGGGGGAGGCTAAGGCCAACGCCAACCGGCGGCCGGACCTAAGGAGCCCCTTGGTCCTGGCGGGCACGGACACGGGGGGCTGGAGCGTGGGTCTCCAGGACTTCCCTTTGCCCAAGCCCGGGGAGGAGATCGGCCGGTGGGAAAGGCGGCTCTCCTTGCTGGCCACGGGCCTAGGCACCCCGCAAGAGGCCTTGCGCCTGGGCCTAAGGGAGGGAAGCCGGGGGGCCGAGGTGCGGTTTGGCTACACCCCTGGGGTGCAGGCCTACTGGGACGACCTCTTCTTCGCCGCCACCCCCACCCCTCCCGAGGCCGACACCCCCCGCCTCGAGGTCCGCTACACCCCCAGCCTCCGCCTGGACAACCTGGCCTTAAACCCCTTCCTGCGCTACGCGGAGACGGGGAGGAGCCAAGGGACCACGGTGGGCCTGGAAGCCGGTTACCGGGAAACCTTCCGCCAAGGCCCTTTCCGCTTCACCTTAGCCCCAAGCCTCCTCCTTGCCCTTTACCCCTTCACCCCGTATGCGCCTTACCTGGCCCTGGGAGGAAGCCTGGAAACCCTTTATCAGGAGGGGGAGCTTTCCCTAAAGCTGACCTATGCCGGGCGGATGGAGCCCCTAAACCCCACCCCCCCCTTCACCTACGAAAACCGCGACGAGTTTCAACGGCTAGGCCTAGGGGTCCAGTACGGGGCCTGGGCCCTCCGCTACACCCTGGAAAACCCTCTGGGGCAGCGCCTGGACCGCCTGGAAGGGGAGTTTCAGGACCCGGGGCTGGGAACCTTCCGCCTGGGTTACGTGCGGGGCAGCCTGGAGGAGGTGCGCCTGGGCTACGCCATGCCCCTTCCCCAGCGCACCTGCTGCCAGGCCCTTTGGCTGGCCCCGGATTTAGGCCTAAACCGGGAGGGCTTCACCCGCCTCGGCCTTACCCTTCGCTACTACGACGGCTGCTTCGCCTACGAGGCGCGCTGGCAAAACGTCCTAAGGGGCCAGTACGGCGAGGGCACGGGGCAGAGCTTTTCCTTGGGCCTTTCCCTACGTTAGACTAAGACCATGCCCGAGGTGGAAGGGCTAGGGGAAAGGCTGGAAAAGCTGGAAGGGGTGGTGGAGGCCACCATCCGGGTCCTCCCCCCTTGGTGCAGGACCTTTCCCGCCGCATTGACACCTTAAGGGAAGAGGTCAAGGCCGAGCTCAGGGAAACCCGGGGCTTCATGGAAGCCCGGCTTGGGGCGTTAGAGGAACGCCTAGCCCAAACGGAAAACAAACTGGAAGGCCGTATCCAGCAGGTGGAGACCCGGCTGGAAAACCAAATCGGTGGGCTGGATGCCAAAATCCGGGAGACCGAAGGGAAACTTGAGGCCCAGACCCAGCAGGTAGAAGCCCGGTTGCAAAACCAAATCCAGCAAACCGGGGAAAGGCTAGAAGCCAAAATTCGCCAAACAGAAGCCCATCTGGAAAACCAGATACGGGAGACGGTAGCCAAACTGGAAGCCCAGATCCACCAGGTGGAAGCCCGGCTGGAAAGCCAAATCAGCGGACTGGACAGCAAAATACGTGAAACCGAAGGAAAACTGGAGGCCCAGATCCACCAGGTGGATGCCCAACTACAAAGCAAGATCCAGCAGGTAGAGGAAAAACTAGAGGTCCAGATCCACCAGGTGGAAACCCGCCTGCAAAACCAAATCGGCGCCCTGGACGCCAAAATCCGAGAGACAGAAGAAAAGCTGGAAGCCCAGATCCAAGAAGCCCGGAGCGAACTAGAGTCCAGGGTCCAAAGGGTAGAGGAGAAACTGGAAGCCCTCAGGCAGGAGGTTAAGGCGGAGATCAACACCGCCTTCAACAAGGCCATGCTGGTGTTTGCCGCCATCGGCGTGGTCCTGGCCCTCCTATCCCTTCTTCGCTAGGGCTCTACCCGCAAGACCCTAAGGAAAAGGTTCCGGTCTTCAGGGGGACGGTAAAAATCGTTGGTAAAGGCCAAGGCCAGGGTCCCCTTCCCCGTGGTTCTCACCCAGACCTCTATCGCTCCCCGCACCTCCCCTTGCCAGAGCACCCGGCCTCCCTCCACCACCAGGGCATTAGGCCCCCTCCCTTGGGCCAGGGTGCCCTCGAGGAAAAGCCCCACCCGGGCCCTTCGGCAAAGGGGGATCTCCACCACCCCGTTCGTCCAAAGCTCCGCTCTCTCCGGTAGGGGCCCAGGCACGCAGGCCTCCTGGTTAAGAGGGGCCATGCGGAAGGCCTGGTTCAAGGACCAAAGGGCTAGGAAAAGCCCCAAGGCGAAGACCAATAGGCCTAAAGACCAGGCCAGGCCCTTCACCGGTGCACCTCCTTTTCCAGCACGTAACGTGGCCTTTGGGCCAGGCGGTGGTGGCTGAAAAGGAGAACCCTGAGCCGGTAGGTCCCAGAGGGCAGGTCCTGGGGAAGGGGGAAGACGATGCGCTTGTCCCCGGGCCACTCCCAGCCCAAGCGCTCACACCCCTTCCCGCAAAGCCACACCTGGACCCGATACCCCCTAGCCCCTTCCAGGCGCAAAAACCCCACCCCCTCCCGGGGAAAGACCAGGTAGGCCAAGGCGGGGAGCTCCGTAGAGGCCGGGGGCCGGGTGGCCAGGTAGAGGAAGGGCAAGGCCCAAAGGAGGGCCACCGCCCCGGCCAGGCCCAAGGTGAGGGGCAGGCGTACCCCTCGGGCCAGGGCCATCCCCCCCAGGAGGAAGAAGATCTCCCCCCGGAAGGGGCTTGGCACGCTAAAGGGGTTATCCACCATGCCCATGGCCAAAAAGGCCACCAGGAGGGAAAAGAGAAGCCCCTCCCCCCAGGCCGACGCCAAAAACCCCCCCACCAGGAGGAGAAGCCCCAACGCACCCCAAGCCCCGCTTTCCCCCAGGGCCTGGAGGAGGTGGTTGTGGGCAAAGCTCCATAGCCCCCCCAAGGGCTTCAGCCAGGGGGGGCAGGCGAGGCCCCGGGCCTCGAGGAGGGGGAAGAGAAAGCAATCCCCAAAGAGGGTGCCCTTTAGGTAATCCCCCAGCACATAAGGCCCTACCCCGGTCCAGGGGTGGGCGGCGTAGACCTCATAGGCCCGAAGCCATAGCCCTTCCCGCCCGGAAAGCTGGGTATCAAAGAAGCGGGACGCCAAAGGGGTGTCCAAGTTGGCCGCCAGGAAGAGAAGAAGCCCGGCCACCCCCAAGACCCACGCCCCCCGCCCCCGCCAGAGAAGCCCCCCAGCCCCCCCGAGGAGGAGGGCCAGCATCCCCCCGCGGCTGGCGCTGAGAAGGAGGACCGCCCCCCCCAGTAGCCCAAGGAGGAGGCGGAAAGGCCACGGATAACGGAGGTAAAGGGCCAGAAAGACCCCTATCCCCCCCATAAACCCCAGGCCCACGGGGCTGTGGAAGGGGTGCATGAGCCTTTGGCCCGCCACCTTATCCCCAAAGGTGAGATAGGAGGCCAAGAAGGCCGTTAGGTAAAGAATGAAAAGCCCATACCCCAAGGGTTTTAAAGCCTGGGCTGGGGAAGGCATGCGCGCATGGAGGGCCGCTCCCACCCCCACGAGGCCCAAAACGTACAGGGCCCGCCCCAGGGCCAAGGGAAGGGCCCAGGGCTCCGGAGCCCAAAGGGCGGGAAGGAGCAGGGAGAGGATATAAAGCCCCAGGAGGCCCAAAGCCCACCGGGGAAGCCGCAAGAGGTGGCCCAGGAAAAGGGGGGAAAGGAGGGCCAGCGGGGGGAAAAGGGGGGCCAAGGCCAAGGCGTAGGGCAAAAGGCGCACGAGGGACAATATACGCAAAGGGCACCTTAAGGTGGTTCTCAAACCCTTCTGGTAAAGTGGCCTCCATGAGCAGGGTTCGCCCTTTCCTAGCCCTTGGCTTGTTCCTAGGCCTCGCCTTGGCCGCCCGTTTTGCCTCCTTCAGCGTGGAGCCCTTTGGCGCCCAAAGGGTCAACCTGGACACCGGCGTCACCACCCTGCCCCAAGGGGGCATCCTCACCGACAACGAAAACGGCCTCCGCCTAAAGGCTACCTACATTGAGTACAAGGAGGGGAGTTTCGTGCGGGCCAGGGGGGCCGAGCTCCTTTCCCAGAAGGAAACCTTTCTGGCGCAAAGGCTGGAGCACGACATCCCCAAGCAGGAAGCCCGCTTCACCGGCCTTGCCTTCAGCAACCCCGACTTTAAGGGCCTAAAGGCGGATAGGGCCTTGGCCCTCTTCGCCCAAGACCTCGTGGTCTTAAAGGGCAAGGTGCAGGCGGAAAACCCCAGGCTTCAGGCGGAAACCCTGGTGGTGAACCTGAAGGACCGGGAGGCCTTGGCCCTGGGAAGCTTCACGTACCAAGAGGGCAAGGCCACCCTAAGGGGCCAAGGGGAGGGTGCTAGGCTTTACCTGCGCTTTGCTTTTGGGAGAGTCCGGGCCACCACGCAGCTGCCCCCTCATGCCGCCTCCTTGGCTCAGTACGCAAGCCGCCTTCCATGACTCACTCCCTTCCTTACAAACATCACAAACACCTACTCTTTCTCATGCTGCATGGAACCGCGGCTTTCCCTCTAAACGAGGGCTTGGAGGAGAATCCCCACCTACACCACCTCAAGCAGGGCTTTGGTGTATGCTTTATAAGGGCTCGCAGCCTAAATCCATACCCTCTTCTTTCTAGCAAGAGGAATTGGCGAGTCGTAAGCATGTGCTTTGGAACCCAGTTTGAAGGGCTAGGAGGTTTAACGTGAGCAAAGGACCCAAGGGATGGATGTATGCCTTGGCTTTAACCGTTTTTCTAGCACTTTCTTCGGCCCTTTCTCAACAACAAAACGGGTACGCCGTACTCGGCTTGGCGGGAGATCTAGGCTGTGGGGGTCTAGGCGGCGAACTGACTTTGAAGCAGCCACCTTGGTCTTACGGTGCAGAATTTTTCTCTTGCCAAAGCGCACAGCGCTTTTCCTTGCGTTTTGGATACCAGCCCATACCCTTTCTCCCTGTAGAGGGGGAAGGTTATATTGGCCTCCTCGGTGGGCTTCCAAACGTAGGGGTTCTCATTTCAGGTCGGCTTCCCATTTGGAGGGATTCTTCTTCCTTTAACTCCCTTAACTTGGCCCTTCGCCTAGGCTTTGGATTCGCACATTCCCCACTTATAGGAATGTTGCCCGGCTTCCGCCTGGTGTTGGCCCTGGAGTATTGGCAAACCGTTTCCTTGTCAAGCTTTGGAAGTCCCACGGGAACTCCCAGTCAAACCCCCCCTGACACCACCCTTTTGGGCCCCTCTTGCGTCCAGCCCTCCACGGAAACCCTCTTGCAAGCATTCTGGGGCATTTTAGAATCCACGCGCTCAGCGATCATCGCTAGCCTAAACGCTTTATATACGGACTTTCAAACGGAGATTGACGACTTAGAAGTAACCATAAACGGCTCAGATGGGTTCATTCGCGGCCGCTACGTTGTGGGGGCTACAGAACGGGTTACAGGCCGCCGCTTTACCCACACGGGGAAAGGGATAGCCCATTTCCGCCACAACGGTTGTTCGTGGCAACTGGTTTCCTACCAATATTGAGGGGCCGTGCGCACACTATATGCCTATGTTCTTAAGGAAAGCCTCCCGGTCCTCCTCCTGGCCCTCCTCTTTCTCACCGCCGTCTACCTCTTCGGCTTCTTCTACGCGGGAGCCCGTTGGCTGGAGGGGGTACCCCTGGGTAAGATCGCCCGCTGGCTTTCCTACCACGTGCCCGGGGTCTTGGTCCAGGTCTTCCCCATCGCCCTGGTCACCACCACGGTTTTGGTCTTCGGCCGGCTTTCCGCGGAAGGGGCCCAGTTCGCCTTGCTCTCGGGAGGCATTCCCCTTTGGCGGGCCGCCTGGCCCCTTTTGGGCATAGGGGCCCTCCTAAGCGGGGTGGCCCTCTACCTCCAAGAAAGGCTGGTTCCCTACTACAACGAGCGGGTGCGGGTGGCCTGGTGGGACGAGATCCACACCCAAGGGGCAGGCCTCTTCCGCCTAAAGGGCCTCCAGATCCCCATCGGCAAGGGCCGAAGCCTCTACTTTGAGGACTTTGACCTCACCAGGAAAGAGATGCTGGGGGTGCGCATCACCTCCTTCCAAGGGGAGGAGGGCACCTTCCTCTTCGCCCAGCGGGGCAGCTGGGAGGACCAGGTGATCACCCTGAGGGACTATCGCCTCTACCGCATAAACTTCGCCGAGATCCCCGGGCTGGAGACCAGCGGGGACCTCCTGGCCCAGACCCGCAAGGTCTTCCGGGTGGTGAGCCAAGGGAAGGTCTTGGAGGTGGAGTCGGACCTCTCCCGGGCCCGGGCCATCGCGGACTATGCCGACACCTTTAGCTTTGGCCAGGATAGCCTTTCCCAGGCCTGGGCCAAGGTGCGGGACCCCTTCTTGGCCCCTTGGGAGAAGTGGCGGGCCCGGCTGGAGTTCCACTCCAAGCTGGCCCTGCCCCTGGCCAACCTGGTCCTGGTGCTCCTGGCCGCGGCCATGGCCCTAAGGTACGGCCGCAGCACCGGCCTCGCCCTGGGCCTCAGCGTGGTCCTGGCCCTGGGGTACTACGGGGCCTTCTTCCTGGGGCGCTCCCTGGCGGGGATCGGGGCCCTGCCCCCGGAGGTGGGGGCCTGGGGGGCCAACCTCCTCTTCCTCCTATTGGGCACGAGGGCCCTGCGCTAAAAGGTCATCCCCCTGGGTTTCCCCAGGGGATTTCTGGTGGAGCCGAGGGGATTCGAACCCCTGACCTCCTCAATGCCATTGAGGCGCGCTCCCAACTGCGCCACGGCCCCAAGCAACGCCTATGGTACCGAGGGGGAAGCGTTTTGTCAACGGGTCCAGAGGCCAATGAGGAGGGCCAAGGCCACGAAGATCACCCCTAGGATGACGGTGAGGCGGTATAGCCCCCCGGTGACCCCCCGGGCGGAGAAGAGGTCCGCCGAGCCCCCCATGAGGTCCCCAGCCCCCTGTTTGGGCTCCTGCACCAAGACCAGGTAGACCAAAAGCCCCGCCACGCCCAGGTAGAGGAGGATGACCAGGGTGTAGAGAAAGTCCATACCCTTACCACTTTAGCGCGAAGGCCAGGGTCTGTCCACCCGGGCCGGGGCAAGGTATAAAGGGGTGTGGAGCTGGCCGATATCTATGCCGCGTACCGGCGCATCGCCCCCTACGTGCACCGCACCCCCCTCCTCACCTCGAGGCTCCTGGATGAGCTTTTAGGCAAGCGCCTCCTCCTCAAGGCCGAACACCTGCAAAAGACGGGAAGCTTCAAGGCCCGGGGGGCGCTTTCCAAGGCCCTGACCCTGGAGAACCCCAAGGGGCTTTTGGCGGTAAGCAGCGGCAACCACGCCCAAGGGGTGGCCTACGCCGCTAGGGTCTTGGGGGTGAAGGCCCTCATCGTCATGCCCGAGGAGGCAAACCCCTTCAAGAAGGAGGCCACCCGGGCCTACGGAGCCCAGGTGGTGGACCAGGGGGTCACGGGGGAAAACCGGGAGGAGGTGGCCAAGGCCCTTCTCCTGGAAACCGGCTACGCCTTCATCCACCCCTTTGACGATCCCCTGGTCATGGCCGGGCAGGGCACCGCGGGGCTGGAGCTCATGGTCCAGGCGGGGAAGCGGGGCTTTTTCCCGGAGGCGGTCCTGGTGCCGGTGGGGGGCGGGGGGCTCGTGGCCGGGGTGGCCACGGCGGTAAAGGCCCTCTCTCCCACCACCTTGGTCCTGGGGGTGGAGCCCCAAGGGGCGGACGACGCCCGAAGAAGCCTGGAGGAAGGAAGAATCGTGCGCCTCTCCCGGCCGCCCAGGACCCGGGCGGATGGGGTCAGGACCCTGGCCGTAGGCCAACACACCTTTCCCGTTCTCCGGAAAAAGGTGGACGCCATCCTCACCGTGAGCGAGGAGGCCATCCTGGAGGCCGAAGGCCTCCTCTTTACCCGCACCAAGCAGGTGGTGGAACCCACGGGGGCCCTCCCCTTGGCCGCGGTGCTGGAGCACGGGGAAAGGCTCCCCGAGGTCCTGGCCCTCCTCCTCTCCGGGGGCAATCGGAGGTTTTGCACCCCAACTTAGGGTGGAAATGATCCTGGAAAACCCGACATCACGATGCTGCGTTTTCAAGGATACCTCCCCGTTACCTATCACTCCAAGCCCCGGCAAAGCCTACTCTTTGTCATGGCCGACAGGGGCGCCTTAGCACCCGGTCGCCCAAGGTGGGACTTCCTTCCCTAGGGGGTGGGAGTAAGCTTACCCCGTGATCGTTAAGGAAGCGCTTCAACCCATAGAGGAAGTGGCCGGCAAACTGGGACTAGGTGGGGAAAGGCTTTACCTCTACGGCCCCCATATGGCTAAGGTCCTAGGAGAACCCCCTAAAGCCAGGGGGAAGCTGATCCTGGTCACCGCCATCACCCCCACCCCGGCGGGGGAGGGCAAGACCACCACCGCCATCGGCCTGGTGGACGCCCTTTGGCGGCTTGGGAAAAAGGCCGCCTTGGCCCTAAGGGAGCCCTCCTTGGGCCCGGTCTTCGGGGTGAAGGGCGGGGCCACGGGGGGCGGCCGGGCGCGGGTGGAACCCCGGCACGAGATCAACCTGCACTTCACCGGGGACTTCCATGCGGTGACCAGCGCCGTGAACCTCCTAAACGCCCTCTTGGACAACCACCTGCACCAGGGCAATGAGCTCGCCATTGACCCCCGGCGCATAGAGCTCAAAAGGGCCATTGACATGAACGACCGGGCCTTGAGGCATATCGTCCTGGGCCTGGGGGGTAAGGCCCACGGGGTGCCTCGGGAAGGGGGGTTTGAGCTCACCGTGGCCAGCGAGGTCATGGCCCTCATGAGCCTGGCCCGGGACTTTAAGGACCTAAAAAGACGCCTGGGAAGAATGCGGGTGGGTTTCACCTACGAGGGGAAGCCCGTCTACGCGGAGGATCTAGGGGCGGTGGGGGCCATGGCCGCCCTCCTAAGGCAGGCCTTCCTCCCCAACCTGGTGCAGACGGCAGAAGGAAATCCGGCTTTCGTCCACATGGGGCCCTTTGGCAACATCGCCCACGGCACCAACTCCGTAAGGGCGAGCCTCTTCGCCTTGGGCCTAGCGGACTACGTGGTACAGGAGGCGGGTTTCGCCACGGACCTCGGCATGGAAAAGTTCATGGACGTGGTGGCGCGAAGCGCTGGCCTGGTCCCAGAGGCGGTGGTCCTGGTGGCCACCATCCGGGCCCTCCGCTACCACGGGGGACAGGACGCCTACGAGATGCCGGACCCCCAGGCGGTGGCCAAGGGCCTCGCCAACCTGGAAAAGCACGTGGAGAACGTGGAGCTATTTGGCTTTAAGCCGGTGATCGCCTTAAACCGCTTCCCCACGGACACCCTGGAGGAGATCGCCCTGGTGCGGGAGTTTGCTCGGGAAAGGGGCCTGCCCTTTGCCTTAAGCGAGGTCTACGCCAAAGGAGGGGAAGGGGGGCTGGAACTGGCGGAAAAGGTCCTGGAGGCCCTTGCCCTCCCCCACACCTACCGGCCCCTTTACCCTTTGGAGATGCCCCTCGAGGCCAAGGTGGAAACCATCGCCAAGGCAGTCTACGGGGCGGATGGGGTGGAGTGGAGCGAGGAGGCCAAGAGGGCTCTGAAGGCGGCCAAGAAGGAGGGGTGCGAGGCCCTGCCCGTGGTCATGGCCAAGGCGGCCACCTCCCTCTCCGATAACCCCAAGCTCCGGGGAAGACCTAAGGGCTTTAGGGTGCGGGTCACGGACCTGAAATGCCGGCTTGGGGCCGGGTTTGTGGTGGTCTACATGGGGGGGATTGAGACCCTTCCCGGCCTGCCCAAGGTGCCCCAGGCCCTGGGGATTGACGTGGACGAGGAGGGGAAGATCCGGGGGATGGACTACTGAAGGTTATACCCTTTTCCCGCATAGCCTTCCCTGAGTTCCACCGAGTTCTCAAGCCGCCCCAAGGCGTTTTCCGGGGCCCCCACCCTGGCGCAAGCCAGGGTGGGGTGGTATTACACCCCGTGCCCATCAGCCCGGGCCTTTTCCACGGGAAGCCCCGTGGCCCCGTGGAAGGCCTCCACCTCCTCCAGAAACCGGCGGAAGAGGTACAGGGCGTCGTGGGGACCAGGAGCGGCCTCGGGGTGGTACTGCACGGAGAAAACGGGGTAGCGGCTATGGGCCATGCCCTCGAGGGTCCCGTCGTTCAGGTTGATGTGGGTGGGCCGGAACTCCTTTAGGGAGTCAATGTCCACCGCGTAGCCGTGGTTTTGGCTGGTGATCTCAATCTTGCCGCTGAGGAGGTTCTTCACCGGGTGGTTGGCCCCCCGGTGGCCGAACTTCATCTTGTAGGTCCGCCCCCCCGCAGCCAGGGCCAGGAGCTGGTGGCCCAGGCAGATGCCGAAGGTGGGCAAAAGCCCCATGAGCTTCCAGATGGTCTCGTGGGCATAGCGGGGCATGGAGGGGTCCCCGGGGCCGTTGGAGATGAAAAGCCCGTGGGGCTCCAAGGCCATGATCTGGCTGGCCGGGGTTTTGCCCGGCACCACCAGGATCTCAAAGCCCTGGGCCGCCAGGTTCTCCACGATGGCGTGCTTGATGCCGAAGTCCATGACCACGATGCGCCGGCCCGACTTCAGGGTGGGCCAGGCGTAGGGCAAGGGGGTGGAGACCTCCGGGGTCATGTCCCGGCCGTCAATGTCCGTCCAGGCCTGGGCCTCTTGGCGAAGGGCTTCCAGCTCCTCCGGGGTGAAGGTGTGGTGGGGGTCCCCGAAGAGGCTGGCATGGGCGATGGTCCCCTTCAGCACCCCCCCTTCGCGGATCTTGCGCACCAGGGCCCGGGTATCCACCCCCTCTATCCCCACCACCCCGTAGAACTCCATGAACTCCTTAAGGGTCTGCTGGGCCCTGGGGTTGGAGGCCACGCGGCTAAACTCCTTGGCCACAAAGCCCTTCACCCAGGGCCGGTTGGACTGCATGTCGTAGACGTTGACCCCGTAGTTACCCTGGTGGGGGTAGGTCATGACCACGATCTGCCCGTGGTAGCTGGGGTCGGTCATGATCTCCTGGTACCCGGTCTGGGCGGTGTTGAAGACCACCTCCCCCACCGTCTTTCCCCGGGCCCCGAAGGCGTAACCGTGGTAGACGGTACCGTCCTCCAGGACCAAAACCGCGCGTTCCTTCACGCCAGCCATTCCTCCTCCTCTATGCCCGCCTGCCTTAGGATCCGCCCCAAAAGGCCCACGCCGATCCCGCCCCGACAAGGGTTAGGCCGGACCAGGCGCACCGAACCCCAGGGCCTTTAGCCTCGCCACCAACCCCCTCAACCGGCTTAAGCCCCTTCGCCACGCGGCACATCCCTGCGAACCTCGCCCAGGGACAGAGGGGCCTCGCCCTCCCTCAGGCCCCTTCCTGTGGCCCAGACCCCGGGCAGGCCCGGGACCTCCCCCTAGGAGGGCTTTTCGTCCTCCCATGGGCTCATCGCGGGCCCGGGCCATGGCCTCCTCCGGGTGGCGGGTCAAGATGCCCATCCCGCCCATTCTAGCCCCCAAAGGCCCCCCGGGAAAGGCGCTTGATGACCG
Organism: Thermus albus; assembly: GCF_022760855.1. Classification (NCBI taxonomy): domain Bacteria; kingdom Thermotogati; phylum Deinococcota; class Deinococci; order Thermales; family Thermaceae; genus Thermus; species Thermus albus. The sequence continues at coordinate 50,309 of NZ_JAKTNR010000006.1, read as the reverse complement.
CGATCTCCCGGCAGTTCTCGTAGAAGGGGCAGGCGTTGCACTCGCTCCACACCTTGGGGGGCAAGGCCTCGCGGGAGGTGACCTGGTAGCCCAAGGAGCGGAAGAAGTTCACCTGAAGCGTCCAGGCAAAGACCTGGGGCAGGCCCAGGTCCCTAGCCTCCCGCTCCGCCCCCAGGACCAGCCAGCGGCCCAGGCCCTCCCCCTGCCTTAAGGGGTGCACCGCCAGGCCCCGGATCTCCGCCAGGTCCCGCCACAGCACATGCAGGGCCACGGTGCCCACGATGTGGCCATCCTCGTCCTCGAGGACCTGGAAGTCCCGGATGTTCTCGTAGAGGTGGCTGTGGCTACGGACCAGCATCAGGCCCTTCTCCGCCCAGTAACGGATGAGCCAGTAGATGGCCTCCACGTCGGCAAGCCTAGCCTTCCTGAGCTCCACCGCCCTGCCTTTTTGCACCTCGGGCAGGGAAACCGTGGGGAGTTCCAGCCGGGTTTCAAGCAAGGCCCACCTCCCTTTTTGCCTCTAGAATCCTTTCCCGCACCGCCATGGGGGCCGTGCCCCCAAAGGAGTTCCGCCGGTGGATGGCGGTCTCCAACTGGAGGAGGGGCAAGGCATCCTCGGCGAAAAGGGGGTGGTGGGCCCTTAGCTCCTCCAGGGTGAGGCTCTTCAGGGGCCTTCCCTCCTCCACAAGCCTCCGCACCAGCTTCCCCACCACATGGTGGGCTTCCCGGAAGGGAAGCCCCTTCTCCGCCAGGTAGTCGGCCAGCTCCGTAGCCAGGGCATACCCCTCCTCCGCCGCCTGCCACATCCTTTCACGCCGCCATCTAAGCCCGGGGAGGAGGGCAGCAAGAAGCCTAAGGCTATCCCTATAGGTGCTGAGGGCGTCCAGCAAGGGCTCTTTGTCCTCCTGCAGGTCCTTGTTGTAGGCCAAGGGAAGCCCCTTCACCACGGTGGAAAGGCCCACCAGGGCCCCCAGGACCCTCCCCGTTTTGGCCCGGATGAGCTCCAACACGTCCGGGTTTTTCTTCTGGGGCATGATGGAAGAACCCGTGGCGAAGGCGTCGGGGATCTCCACGAAGGCGAACTCCTCGGTGCTGTAGAGGATGAGCTCCTCCGCCATGCGGGAGAGGTGGAGCAGGCCGATGTTGAGGGCGGAGAGGACCTCCAGGGCAAAATCCCGGCTTGCCACCGCATCCAAGGAGTTCCGCATGGGCGCTTGGAAGCCCAGCTCCTTGGCGGTGAAGTGGCGGTCTATGGGAAACCCCGTCCCCGCCAGGGCCGCAGCCCCTAAGGGGCTATGGTTGAGGCGCTTTTTGGCATCCTCCAGGCGCCCGGCGTCCCTTAGGAGCATCTCGTAGTAGGCCAAAAACCAGTGGGAAAGCAGGATGGGCTGGGCCCGCTGCAGGTGGGTGTAGCCGGGAAGGAGATAAAGGGGCTCCAGGTGCCTTTCCGCCTCCTTCACCAAGACCTGGCGGAGTTCCAGGAGGAGGCCCAGAAGCTCGTCTATGGCCCCCCTGAGGAAGAGCCTTAAGTCCGTGGCCACCTGGTCGTTGCGGCTCCTGGCCGTGTGCAGCTTACCCCCAGGAGGGCCGATGAGCTCTATGAGGCGGGCCTCCAGGTTCATGTGCACGTCCTCCAGCTCCTCCCGCCAGGGGAAGGTGCCGGCCTCTATCTCCTTCTCTATCTGGTCCAGGCCCTTGAGGATGGCCTCCAGCTCCTCCCCGCTTAGAAGCCCCACCCCATGGAGCATGCGGGCGTGCACCCGGTTCTGCCAGAGGTCCTCCCGCCAAAGGGCCCGGTCAAAGGGGAGGGAGGCGTTGAAGCGGGCGGCAAGGCCGCTTGGACCCTCCCCGAAACGACCCCCCCAGGTCCTATGCCCCATGGCCCTTCCCTTCAAGATAGCCTTCGGGCTGACCCACCAAGGCCCTAACCCGAAGCCTTAGGGCCTGGATCTTGATGAAGCCCTCGGCGTCCTTCTGGTGGTAGGCCCCAAGCTCGTCAAAGGAGACCAGGTCCTTTTGGTAGAGGCTTTTGGGAGCCTTCCTCCCCACCACGTAGACATTCCCCTTGTAAAGCTTCAGCCGGGCCACCCCGGTGACCGCCTGGGCCACGTGGTCAAAGTAGGCCTGCAGGGCCTCCCGCTCCGGGGCGTACCAGAAGCCGTAGTAGACCAGTTCCGCATACTTGGGGGCCAGGGTGTCCCTCTGGTGCAGCACCTCCCGGTCCAGGGTGAGGCTTTCCACCGCCCGCCGGGCGTGGTAGAGGAGGGTTCCCCCGGGGGTTTCGTAGACCCCCCGGGACTTCATGCCCACGAAGCGGTTTTCCACCAGGTCCACCCGACCCACCCCGTGCCGGCCGCCGATCTCGTTGAGGCGGGCGAGAAGCGCCGCCGGGGAAAGCCCCTCCCCGTTCACCGCCACCGGGTCGCCCCTTTCAAAGGCGATCTCCACGTATTCCGGGGCGTCGGGGGCCTCCTCGGGGTCTCTGGTCAGGCGGAACATCCCCTTGGGGGGCTCCGCCCAGGGGTCCTCGAGGACCCCCCCTTCGTAGGAAATATGCAGAAGGTTGGCGTCCATGGAGTAAGGTTTTTCCTGGGTCACGGGGACAGGGATGCCGTGGGCCTCGGCGTAGGCCATCATCTCCTGCCGGCCCTTAAAGTGCCACTCCCGCCAGGGGGCAATGACCCGGATATCGGGCTTCAGGGCGTAGGCGGTAAGCTCAAAGCGCACCTGGTCGTTTCCCTTGCCCGTGGCCCCGTGGGCGATGGCCTCCGCCCCCTCCTCCTCGGCGATCTTCACCAGATACTTGGCGATCAAGGGCCTGGCGATGGCGGTACCCAGGAGGTAATACCCCTCGTACACCGCCCCCGCGCGGAACATGGGGAAGACGAAGTCCCGCACGAACTCCTCTTTCAGGTCCAAGGCCATGGCCTTGGAGGCCCCAGTCCTTAGGGCCTTTTCCCGGGCCTCCTCCACCTCTTCCCCCTGGCCGATGTCCGCGGTGAAGGCGATGACCTCGGCCCCGTAGGTCTCCTTAAGCCACTTGAGGATGATGCTGGTATCCAGCCCGCCGGAGTATGCTAAGACGATCTTCATGCCAACCCCTAGTCTACCCCCTCGAGGGGGCTTGCATAAGTATACACAACCCCATTTTCCGGGAATATCCGTTTCCCTTGACGCATCTAAGCCTAGCCGTGTATACTCACCCTGCCTAAGCAAGGAGGTGTTATGAAAAAAGCTTGGTCGGTAGCCCTAGGCATAAGCCTTCTCGCCCTCTGGGCCTGCACCCCACCCCCTCAGGGCATCCAAGGGTACGTCTTCACCAGCCCAGGAGCTGGGGGGCAGCCCGTCCATGGGGCTAGGGTGGTGGCCCAGGTGGGCAACCGCCAGGTGGAGACCGCCACCGGTTTGGACGGCCGCTTTTCCTTGCAGATACCCGGGAATGCCCAAACCTTCAGCCTCACGGTCATTCCCCCCAAAGGACAAGGAATGGCGGCCTTAACGTATGAGGAAGTCCCCCTAAGCGCCTACCGCTCCCCCTACGGCGCTGCCTCCGAGATGAACATCTACCTGCCAGCACCCCCCTCTAGGAGCCTTCCCGGCTACCCCTTACGGTCTGGAACCCTCACCGGCACCGTCACCCTAGGAGGGCAACCGGTGGCGAGTTCCACCCCAAGGAACTCCAACCAGCTCTTTGATCCCCCAGCCCCTTGTGAGGATGGCCTGGTGGTCTTTGGAGGCTTCCGCACGGTCACCACCGACACCAACGGCCAGTACCAGATCCCCGTGGCCTCCACCAATAACCTCTACGCGGCCTCGGGAAGCCTTTGGGCCGGCAACTACACGGGCACGGACACGGGTGACTGCCAAACGGCCACGGAGTACTACTGGAGCCATTTCCAGTACGTGCCCGATGTCTGGGTTTACCTAAACGGTTCGACGACGCAACGGGATGTGGCCCTCGAGGCCTTTGACCCCCAGGCCAACCCTAACCGGGTCACTACCCTTCAGGTCTCCCACGACCTCTCAGGGCTTTCAGGGTACAACCCAGATCCCAATAGCCCGGGGTGGAATGCCCTGTCCCTTAGCCTCCCCTCCTTCAACCACGCCATCCACTCGGGAGAGGTAGAGCTGGGCCAGTACTACTACCTCGGGACCACCACCAAGGCTTTGCGGGTTTACAAGATTCCCTCCGGAGCTCCTTCTCAGCAAATCTCCCTCGTCAACGTAGCCCTGCGCTTTGATAGCAACTTCCAAGTACGGGACTTCTCCCGGGCCTTCCACTGGCGGGATGGTACCAACCTGGGCACGCCCCTAACCGTTACCTTCCTGGACACCCCCAAACTGGGTGTAGGGGATGGGGCCACCTTAGGGAGCACGCCTACCCTGTCCTGGAACCCGGTGTCCGGCGGCAAGGTGTACATGGCTTCCGTTTACGACGGAGGCGGCAACCTGGTCTGGGTAGGGTTTACCCCCAAGACCTCCATCGCCGTACCCTTGCCCTTGCAGGGTGGGGCCACGTACTTCTGGGACGTCTACACCGACGACCAGACCGAGATGCTGGACTACATAGGCAGGGACCCCTTAGCCCTGCAAGCCAGGCTGTACGTGGACTTGGAACACCGGCCGCGGCTAAAGGACCTAAGGGGGAACCCCGTCAACAGCACCAGGGGGGAACTGGCCCAGGCTTTCTTGGAGAACCTAGGCCCTCTCCCCCAAGGGGCTTACCAAGGGCTCCTCCAAAGGGGCTACCGGGAATCCCTAAGCGAAATCCGCACCTTCCGAGTCCAGTAAGGAGGCAAAGATGCGTGTAGGAAAGTTCCTTATTCCCCTTGCCCTCGCCCTGGCCGCGTGCAACCAGCAACCCCAGGGCCAGGCTCCGGATAACCATAACCCCCCCCTTGTTCAGATCGGCGGTGAACCCGCCGTAGCTGGGGAAATCCTGGTGAAGTACCGCCCCGGCTTAAGCCCCCAGGGTCTTAGGGCCCTGGGGCAAAGCCAGAGGCTCGAGGCCCTTTCCGAACCCACATGGGGTGAACTGGTCCGGGTGCGGGTGCCCGTGGGCCAAGAAGAAGCCTACGCCGCAGCGTACGAGGCCCAACCCGAGGTGGAATACGTCGAGCCCAACTACTGGGTGGCCAACCCCGCCCGGGAGGTCCTGAGCACCCTGACCCTACCCGGAAGGTCCCAAGGACTCCAGACCCAGGCCTACTCGGATGGCGTAACCGACCCCTACTTCGTCCAGGTTCCCCCCGGCGACCCTCTGGCGGCCACGGGTCCCGACGGCACCCAGTACCAAAACGTACCCTATCTTTGGGGCCTATACCGAATCCGAGCCCCTGAGGTGTGGAACCAAGGCTACCGGGGCCAGGGGGTGGTGGTGGCGGTGGTGGACGAGGGGGTGGACCTGGGCCACCCGGACCTTGCCGCCAACCTCTGGCAAAACCCCAACCCCAACAGCCAGACCTGTCCAGGAACCCATGGCTATGACTTCGTGGACGATGACCCCGACCCCTCCGACTCGGGCGGCCACGGCACCCACGTGGCGGGCACCATCGCCGCTCCCGCCAATGGCATCGGTGTGGTGGGTGTAGCCCCTGAGGCCAAGATCATGGTCCTTAGGGGCCTGGGCTATTTTGGCGGCACCAACTTCATGCTGGTGCGGGCCCTCAAGTACGCCGCGGACTGCGGGGCCAAGGTGGTGAACAACTCCTGGGGCTCGGGAGCCCGTAGCCGGGCCTTCCAAGACGTCCTGGAGTATGGTACCAAGAAGGGGGTGGTCTACGTCTTCAGCTCGGGCAACTCCTACCGCACGGGTAACCGGCCCTCGTACCCCGTTTACTTCAGTACCCAGCTTCCGGGGGTGATCGGGGTGGGGGCTAGCAGCAACGACAACCGCCGGGCAGGCTTCTCCAGCACCGGACCCTATGTCACCGTGGTGGCACCGGGGGCCGCCATCCTCTCCTCCGTGCCCGTGGCGCAGAACCCCTCTAACCCCTACGCCTTCCTCCAGGGGACCTCCATGGCTTCGCCCCACGTCACAGGCGTGGTGGCCCTCCTCCTCTCCGCCAAACCCCAGGCCACCCCTGAGGAGATCCGTCAAGCCCTGGTGCAAGGAGCCAACGCCCGATTGACAGGGCAGGCTGCCAAACCGGATTACGCGGCCGGAGGCCAGTACGGCTATGGCTTGCTGGATGCCAAAGCCAGCCTGGACATCCTCTTGGGCCGTTAGGGATGGTGGGCCCCTGGACCCCCATGGCAACCCTTCTCCTCCCACTCCTCCTATTCCTCGCCTGGCCCCTGAGCCTAGCCCAGGCCCCAGGGATCCCGGTTCCTAAGCCCAAGCCCCCCGGGGAGCCCTTCGCCGCCTCGGTCTTGCGGGTGGAGGTTTTCTTTGAGGAAAAGCCCGCTTCGGGAATCCTGGTGATCCTCCAACCCCTAGCCCCCAACCGCCTGCCCTCCGCGCCATCGGTTATCCGTCTCACCGATAACGAGGGGCGGGTTTCCCTTCCCCTTCCCGCCTCCCCAGAGCGCCTCCTCCTCTCCCTTCAGGACCGGGAAAGGGGTTTGAGGCTCCAGATGCCCCTGGCCTACGCCTTGGGCACCTGGAGCCTCGGGCCCTACCGTTTTTCCCTGAGCCTCTCCCCCTAGAGGTGGATGGGCTTCTCCCAAGCGGCCAAGGCCGCTTCCTTGAGGATCTCGGAAAGGGAGGGGTGGGCGTGGGGGGCCCGGCCCAGATCCTCAGCGCTGGCCTTGAAGAAGATGGCCAAGGCGGCTTCGGCCAACACATCCCCCACCCGGGCCCCGATCCCATGCACCCCCAGGATGCGGTCGGTCTTGGCGTGGGCGAGGACCTTGACGAAGCCCTCCGTCTCCCCCATGGCCCGGGCCCGGCCCGAGGCGGAGTAGGGGAAACGGCCCACCTTGTACGGAACCCCTTGGGCCTTTAGCTCCTCCTCCGTGTACCCCACCCCCGCCACCTCCGGGTGGGTGTAGACCACGCTGGGGATGGCCTGGTAGTCCAGGTGGGCGAAGCCCTTTGCCATGTGCTCCACGGCGGCGATCCCCTCCTCGCTGGCCTTGTGGGCCAGCATGGGCCCTCGCACCACGTCCCCGATGGCGTAGATGTGGGGGATGGAGGTCCTAAGGTGCTCGTCCACGGGGATCCGACCCTTCTCGTCGGGGGCGAGGCCCGCCCGCTCCAAGTCCAGGCCCTCGGTGTAGGGCCTGCGGCCCACGGCGAGAAGCACCCGGTCCGCCTCCAAAACCTCTCCCCCACTAAGCTCCACCCGGGCCCCCTTCCCCTCAGGGCGCACCGCCTTCACCTTCACCCCGGTGCGGATATCCAGCCCCTCCTTCCGAAAGATCCTCTCCGCCGCCCGGGAAACCTCCGCATCCATGGTGGGCAGGATGCGGTCCAGGTACTCCAGGACCACCACCTCGGCCCCCAGGCGGTGCCAGACCACCCCAAGCTCCAGGCCAATCACCCCACCCCCCACCACCACCAGGCGCCCCGGCACCTGGGGGAAGGAAAGGGCCTCGGTGGAGGTCACCACCCGCTCTCCATCCACCTCCGCCCAGGGGGGAATGAGGGGAGCGCTCCCCGTGGCGATGAGGAGGTAGCGGGCGGATAGCTCCTCCTTCGTTTCCTCCACCAGGACCTTGCGATCGGAAAGGAAGCGGACCCTTCCCAAATGGCGGGCGATGCCGTTTTTCTTGAAGAGGAACTCAACCCCTTGGGTGTTGGCCTGCACCACCTGGTCCTTGTGGGCCAGAAGGGCGGGGAGGTCCACCTCGAGGCCCTGGACCTTAGCCCCTATGAGGCCCTTTTTCATCTGGTAGATGCGCTCGGTGGTCTCCAGAAGAGCCTTGGAGGGAATGCACCCCACCCTCAAGCAGGTCCCCCCTAGGGCCTTCTCCTTCTCCACCACCCCCACCTTCATCCCCAGCTGGGCGGCCCGGATGGCGGCCACATACCCCCCAGGCCCCGCCCCGATGACCAACAGGTCGTAGGTGTACACGCTAGACCTCCAACAAGAGGCGCACCGGGTTTTCCACCAGTTCCTTCACCCGCCTCAGGAAGGTGACCGCCTCCCGGCCGTCCACCATGCGGTGGTCATAGGAAAGGGCCAGGTACATCATGGGCCGCACCACCACCTGCCCCTCCCGGGCCACGGGCCTTTCCTGGATGGCGTGCATGCCCAGGATGCCCACCTGGGGCGGGTTGAGGAGGGGAGTGGAGTTGAGGGAGCCGTAGACCCCTCCGTTGGTGATGGTGAAGGTTCCCCCCATGAGCTCCTCGGGCTTCAGCTTCTTGGTGCGGGCCCTCTCGGCGAAGTCGGCGATCTGGCGCTCGATCTCCGCGAAGGAAAGCCGATCGGCATCCCTCAAAACGGGCACCACCAGGCCCTCCCCGCCCCCCACGGCCACGCCGATGTCGTAGTAACGGTGGTAGAGGATGGTGTTGTCCCGGATCTCGGCGTTGAGCTCGGGGATCTCCTTCAGGGCCTGGACCACCGCCTTCACGAAGAAGCTCATGAAACCCAGCTTCACCCCATGCTTCTTCTGGAAGGCCTCCCCCAGCTCCTTCCTTAAGGCGATGATGGCGGACATGTCCGCCTCGTTGAAGGTGGTGAGCATGGCGGTGGTCTGCCGCACCTGGAGGAGCCTTTCCGCGATGCGGCGGCGCAAGGGGCTCATGGGCACCGCCTCGCTCACCCGCCAGGGCCGATCGGCAGGAGGTTGGGCGGGAGGGGGTGTGGGCTCAGGCGTCCGGGAGGGCACCGCCTGGGGTGGGGCTTGCCTGGCCCTCTCCTCCAGGTGGCGCTCCACGTCCTCCTTGAGGACGCGTCCGCCCAGGCCCGTGCCCACCACCTCCCCCGGGGATACCCCCGCTTCCCTTAGGACCCGCTCGGCCGCGGGCATGACCAGGGGTTCTTGGGGTTCTGGGGCGGTGGCAGGCCGAGGCTCCGGGGCCGCCACCCCTGCCCCCAAGGCCTCGAGGAGGGCGATGGCCTCCCCCACCTTGGCGGTCTCCCCGGTGCCCTTTAGGACCTTGACCAGGGTGCCCGGGAAAGGGGCGGGTAGCTCCAAGGTGGCCTTGTCGGTGATGAGCTCCACCAGGGGTTCGTCCTGGGCGAAGCTTTCCCCTTCCTTCTTCAGCCAAGCGCCGATCTCCACTTCCACAATGGACTCGCCCACGGAGGGCACGTTCAGTTCCTGCACCGTCCACCTCCTCACTTGAAGGCTTCCTCAAGAAGCGCTTCCTGCTCCTGCTTGTGCACCTTGGAGGAACCCACCGCGGGGCTTGGGGACTCGGGCCGGGCCACCACGCGGAAGGGATGCCCGTAGATCTCCCCGCAAAAACGGGCGGAGAGGTACCACCAGGCCCCCTGGTTCACGGGTTCCTCCTGGACATAGACTACCGGGGTTTTCCCTGGGTAAAAGCCCAGGGCCTCCTTGAGCTCGGCCTCGGGGAAGGGGTAGAGGAGCTCCAACCGGATGAGGGCCACGTCCTCCGCCCCCACCTCCCTGCGCTTCTGCACCAGGTCGTAGTAGACCTTTCCCGAGGTGAGAAGGACCTTCCTCGCCCCCTTGACCCTTTCCGGGATAACCTTCTGGAAACGCCCCTGGGCAAGCTCCTCCAGGCTGGAGACCACCTCGGGGTGGCGGAGGAGGCTTTTGGGGGTGAGGACGATAAGGGGCTTGCGGATGGGGCGCTTCACCTGGCGGCGGAGGAGGTGGAAGAACTGGGCAGGGGTGGTGGGGTAGGCCACCTGGAGGTTGTCCTTGGCCCCCAGCTGCAAGAAGCGCTCCAGCCGCGCGGAGGAGTGCTCGGGGCCTTGGCCCTCGAGGCCATGGGGCAGGAGGAGGACCAGGCCGGAAAGCCGGTTCCATTTGGCCTCGGCGCTGGCCAGGAACTGGTCAACATAGACCTGGGCCACGTTGACGAAGTCCCCAAACTGGGCCTCCCATAGGACCAAGGCCTCGGGGTAGTCCAGGCTATACCCGTACTCAAAGCCCAAGACCCCGGCCTCGGAGAGGGGGGAGTTGTGGATCTCCACCTCCGCCTGGCCCTCGGCCAGGTGCTTTAGGGGAATATAAGGGCTGCCGGTGGCGTAGTCGTAAAGGGCGGCGTGGCGCTGGGTAAAGGTGCCCCTCAGGGCATCCTGGCCCGTAAGGCGCACCCTATGCCCCTCCACGGCCACGGAGGCCAAGGCCAGGGCCTCGGCCGCCGCCCAGTCCAGGGGACGTTTCTCCTCGGCCATTTCCCTCCTGGCCTCCAGGAAGCGCTTCAGCTTGGGGTGGACTTGGAAGCCCTCGGGCACGGTGCTTAGGCGAAGGAGAAGCTCTTTTAGCGCCTCCTTTGACACCCCGGTTTCCACCTCGGGCACCGCCGAATCGGCCCCCCCCACGTACCCCTGCCAGATGCCGGAAAGCCCGTGGGGCACCACGGGGCCTGGCTCCGCCTTGACCCGGGCGAACTCGCCCTCCAGCCTGGCCAGATAGGCCTCTTCCCAGGCCTTAACTTCCCCTTCCCCCACCACCCCTTCGGCGAGAAGCCTTTCCCCATAGACCTTCCAGGGCTCGGGCTTCTTGCTGATGAGGGCGTACATGGGAGCTTGGGTAAAGGTGGGCTCGTCGGTCTCGTTATGCCCCCGGCGGCGGTAGCCCACCAGGTCCAGGACCACGTCCTTGGCGTAGCGCCTGCGGTACTCCAGGGCCAGACCCAGGACGAACCAAAGCTCGTCCAAGGCTTCCGCGTTCACGTGGAAGATGGGCACCGCCAGCATCTTGGCGATGTCCGTGGGGTAGCGGCAGGAGGTGTACTCCTCGGGCAGGGTGGTGAAGCCCAGCTGGTTGTTGGCCACCACGTGGAGGGTTCCCCCCACCCTATAACCGGGAAGCCGGGAGAGGTTAAGGGTCTCCTGGACGATCCCTTCCCCGATAAAGGCAGAATCCCCGTGGACCAAGACGGCCAGGCCTTTCTTCCTTTCCTGGTCGCCAAAGCGGTCCTGCTTGGCCCGAAGCCTTCCCAGGGTTACGGGGTTCACGAACTCCAGGTGGCTGGGGTTGAAGTTGAGGGAGACGTGCACCTTCCCGTGGGGGGTGATGAGGTCGTTGGAGAAGCCCAGGTGGTACTTCACATCCCCCGAGTAGCCTTCGGGGAAGATCTCCTCAAACTCGCGGAAGATGCGCTCCAAGGGCTTGCCCACCACGTGGGCCAGGACGTTGAGCCGCCCCCGGTGGGCCATGCCCAGGACCACCTCCCTAACCCCGTGGCGGGCGGATTCCTCCACCGCCAAGAGGAGAAGGGGGACCAGGCTCTCCAGGCCCTCGAGGCTAAAGGTTTTGGCCCCCAGGTACTTGCGTTGCAGGAAGGCCTCAAAGAGGCTGGCCTGCATCAGGCGCTCCAGGATGCGCCGGCGCACCTCTTTGGGGGGGGTGGGCCAAGGGGCCTCGATCCGGGAAAGAAGCCAGGCACGCTCCTCGGGTTCCACGTGGGAAAGCTCAAAGCCCACCGGGCCCAGGTAAAAACCCTCCAGGCGCCTAAGGAGATCCCCCAGGGTGGGGGCGCCGAAGAAGGGGGGAAGGGGCTTCCCTAGGTCCGAAGGGGAAAGGCCGTGGGCCTCGAGGGTGAGTTCCTTGGGCCTTGGCCGCTCCCTTCCCAAGGGGTCTATGCGGGCCGCCAGGTGGCCCAGCTCCCGATAGGCCTGGACCAAGCGCTCCACCCGGAGGAGGAAGGCCGGGTCCACCTCTAAAGGAGGCGTGGCTCGTCGGCCATCCTCCAGGGTCTCTCTTCGGGCCTCCTCCAGGGTGAGGGCGGAGAAATAGCGCCGCCACTCCTCCGGCAGGGAAAGCGGGTCCTCCAGATAGGCCCGGTAGAGGGCCTCCAGGTAGCCTTGGCTTTCCAGCGTGAGCTCCATCCTACCTCCTAAAGGGGGCCTACGCCCCTCTCTACGCTACACCAAAAGCCGGTGTAGGCGCCCTGGGACCGCTACAATGGGGCCATGGTCCTGAAGGAAAAACGGGAAAACGTCCTCCTCCTCACCCTGAACCGGCCGGAAAAGCTGAACGCCCTCACCGGTGCCCTGCTGGACGAACTCCACCAGGCCCTAAAGGAGGCCCAGGAGGACCCCGGAATCCGGGCCCTCCTCCTCACAGGCGCGGGGCGGGCCTTCTCCGCGGGGCAGGACCTGGGGGAGTTCGGGGAAGAGAAGCCCGATTACGAGGCCCACCTCCGCCGTTACAACCGGGTGGTGGAGGCCATGGCCGGCCTGGAAAAGCCCTTGGTGGTGGCGGTGAATGGGGTGGCGGCGGGGGCGGGCCTGAGCCTGGCCCTTTGGGGGGACCTGCGCCTGGCTTCCCAGGAGGCCACCTTCACCACCGCCTTCGTGCGCATTGGCCTGGTGCCGGACTCGGGGATGAGCTTCCTGCTTCCCAGGCTGGTGGGGCTCGCCAAGGCCCAAGAGCTTCTTTTCCTCTCCCCCAGGCTTTCCGCGGAGGAGGCCATGGCCATGGGCCTGGTGCACCGGGTGGTGCCGGGGGAAAGGCTTTTGCAGGAGGCTTTGGCCCTGGCCCAGGAGCTTTCCCAAGGGCCCACGCGGGCCTACGCCCTTATCAGGAAGCTTCTCTTGGAGACCTACCGGCTTTCCCTCACCGAGGCCTTGGCCCTCGAGGCCATCCTCCAAGGGGAAGCAGGCCGCACCCAGGACCACGAGGAGGGGGTAAGGGCCTTCCGGGAAAAGCGCCCGCCTAGGTTTTCGGGCCGATGATCCGCTACCTGAAGGGAACGGTCCTGAAGAAGGAAGAAGGAGGGTTCCTCCTTCTGGTGGGAGGGGTGGGCTTTTGGGTCCAGGCGCCAAGCCCCTTCCTGGAAAGCCTCAAAGAAGGTCAGGAGGTGGCGGTCCACACCCACCTGGAGCTAAAGGAGGAAGGCCTTTTCCTCTACGGCTTTCCCGAAGAGGAAAGCCTCCTCCTCTTCAGGCTCCTCCTTTCCGTGAGTGGGGTGGGGCCCAAGGTGGCCCTCTCCCTCCTCTCCGCCCTCACCCCTAGGCTTTTGGCCCAAGCCCTGGCCCAGGGGGATGTGCGCCTCTTAAGCGGGGCCAGCGGGGTGGGAAAAAGGCTTGCCGAGCGCATGGCCTTAGAGCTCAAGGGCAAGGTGCCCTCCCATCTCCTCACAGGGGAAAAGGTGGAGAGCCAACGGGCGGAGGAGGCCATCCTGGCCCTCACCGCCTTGGGGTTCAAGGAGGGCCAGGCCCGGAGCGTGGTCCTGGACCTCCTGGCGCAAAGGCCCCAGGCCCAGGCCCAGGAGCTCATCAAGGAGGCCCTGAAGCGGCTCCGTTAGCCCTAAAGCTCATCCAAGGCTTCCCTGGGGGTGCGGCGGGCGGCCAGGTAGCCGCCCTCCCGCAGGACCCGGGGAAAAAGGGCCTCAAAGGGCCCCTCCAGGGCCAGGAGGTTTTCCCCCTGGAAGACCTTCACCCCTGCGGGCGGGGTTCCCTCTAGGCCAAAGGGGAAAAGGGCCAAAAAGCCCTCCCCTGGCTCCCCTTCGCCTCGGTCCAGGTAAAGGGCCATGGGCTCTACAAACCCCATGAGCCGGGTGCGGTTTAGCTCCCGCCTTAAGGCCTGGAGGGCCTTAGGATGGGAAGCCCCTTGCCAAAGGAGGAAATCGGCCTCGGCGGAAAGGCCCACCAGGCTGTAGACGACCAGGAACCCTTCCCGTTCTTGCCAGCGGAGCAAAAGCTCCGCGAACTCCTCCTTCAGGTGCTCCTGCACCTCGGCCTCGAGGCGGCGAAACTCCGGCAAGACCCGGAAAAGCCCTATGGACCAGAGGGCCGGCATCACTCCACCCCTAAAAACCGGGCCAGGGCCTCCGGGGAAAGGTACTTGCCCACGTAGAAGGGCCCGAACTCCCCAAAGCGGGCGGAAACCTCGTCAAAGCGCATCTCGTACACGATCTTCTTGAACTGGATGGGGTCTTGGCTGAAGAGGTCCACCCCCCATTCCCAGTCGTCCAGGCCTTGGCTGCCGCTGATCACCTGCAGGACCTTCCCCTGGTACCTGCGCCCCGTTTCCCCGTGGGCCCTCATGAGCTCGGCCCGCTCCTTGGCGGGGAGCACGTACCAGTTGTCCTGCCCCTCTCGCCTTTTGTTCATGGGGTAAAAGCAGACGTACCCCTCCTTGGGCACCTTGGGGGTGAGCCGGGGTTTGACGTAAGGGGCCTCAGGGTCCAGGGGGCCGGCTTGGCTTCCCAGCTCCACCACCGAGTAGAACCCGTAAGCGGGGCTCAGATAGGAGGCAAAACGGCTACGGTTGAAGCGGGCTTCCAGCTCCAAAAGGGCGTCTAGGTTCTCCCTCAGGTTCAAAAAGAGGAGGTCGGCCTTATGGGTGATCACCTGGTAGACCCCGAAGGACCCCTTGCCTTCCGCCTCTACCCTTTCCCAGTCCCCCATGATCTCCCTAAGCTCGGCCCAGGCGGCCTGCCTCTCCTCCCCGGAAGCGGAAAACCAGGCAGCATAGTCCAGGTGGCGGAAGTCGTGAAGGATATGCCAGCCCTCCAGGGTAAAGGTGGGCTCCGGTACGTGTCCTCCCATGCCCCCAATATACCCCTGGGATATACTCCCAACATGGTGGCCTTACACCTTGTCCTGGCCCTTTTCCTAGCCTGGCTTTTAGGCCGCTATGGGGCCAAGGCCATAAACGCCCTAGGGCGCCTGACGCCCACGGAGCGGGATGACCGCTTCTTCCAGGCCCTGGGCCTCCTCTGGTGGGGGGTGGTGGCCCTTCTGGCCCTAAGCTACCTGGCCCACACCCTTTCCTGGCCCCTGGAACCCTTCGCCTCCTGGGGCAAAGCCCTTGTGGGGTGGCTGGGAAGCCGGGGCCTGGCCATTTTGGCGGTGGCGGGCCTCACCCTTGCCGCCTACCGGCTTATCCCCCTCCTCCTGGACCGCCTCCCTGAGGCGGAAGGGGAGCTGACCCGGGAAGCGGTGCGGCGAAAAACCCTAAGGGTGGTGGCGGAGTCGGTGCTTAGGGTCACCGTCTTGGTCCTGGGGGGGCTCTTCCTGCTCTCCAACCTGGGCTTCAACGTCACCGCCCTCCTGGCGGGGGCCGGGGTGGTGGGTTTGGCGGTGAGCTTCGCCGCCCAGAACCTGATCCGGGACTTCATCAACGGGTTTTTCATCCTCCTGGAGGATCAGTATGGGGTGGGGGATATCGTGATGATCAACGGGACCGGGGGCCTGGTGGAACGCTTCAACCTGCGCCTCACCGTCCTTCGT
The DNA here is from genome assembly GCF_022760855.1 of Thermus albus. Lineage (NCBI taxonomy): Bacteria > Thermotogati > Deinococcota > Deinococci > Thermales > Thermaceae > Thermus > Thermus albus. The sequence continues at coordinate 35,034 of NZ_JAKTNR010000006.1, read as the reverse complement.
GACCTGGAGGGCCGGGTCCACTTCATCCCCAACTCCGAGGTGCGCCAAGTCACGGTCCTGACCCAGGAGTGGAGCCGGGCGGTGGTGGACGTGGGCGTGGCCTATAAGGAAGATGTGGACCGGGTCCTAAAGGTCTTCCAAGACGAAACCGAGCGCTTTTACCAGGACCCGGAGTGGCAGGACAGGTTCACCGAGGCCCCCCAGGTCCTGGGGGTGGAGAACCTGGGGAATAGCGCCGTGACCATCCGGGTCCTCTTCAGCACCAAGCCCGCCCAGCAGTGGGCCGTGGCCCGGGAGTTCCGCCGCCGCATCAAAAACCGCCTGGACCGGGAGGGGATTGAGATCCCCTACCCCCACCAGAAGCTCTACTTCGGCGAACCCCTTAGGCTGGAGAAGGGAGCGTAAGGATGCCGGACGTGTACGGAACCATCCTAAAGGCCATCCATCCCCACCTGGGCGCCCGGGCCGAGACGGTGTTGGAGGAGGGGCTAAAGCACCTGGGCAAACGGCCCTCCGAGCTCACCCCGGCGGATGGGGCCCACCTCTTGAAGGGCTTGGTGTACCGCGAGCTCCAGGCCCGTATGCGCCCGGAGGAGGCCAGGCGGTTGGTGGAGGGGGTACTGGCCCAGATAGAAGGCCAAGGGACTAGGCTGGCCAAACTGGAACAGGGCTTGAAGCGCTTTGGGCTTTACGTGGACTGGCCGGAGGTGGCCCGGCTACGGGCCTTGGTCAACCGCCTGCGCCAGGCCCCGGACCCCGGGCTTTTGGCGGAGGGGGAGGAGCTCTTAGAGGCCCTGGAGGAGAAGTGGGAGGAGGCCCTCCTGCGCCAGGCCCAGGACCTGGCCCACCTGGAGGAGGCCCTGGAAAGGGTGCGCCATCTGGGAGGGCCCAAGGTGCGCAGGCTGGAGAGCCTGGTGGAAACCCTTCGCCAGGCCCAGGCCGAGGGGGTTTTGGCCCAGGCGGAGGTGGAACGGGCCCGGGGCCTAGCCTTGGAGCTTAGGAAGTTTCTGGAGTCCAGCGCCGTCAAGGCCCCCACCCTGCCGGAGATCGTCTTTGAAACCCAGGAGACCCCCCCGGAAACCCCTTCCTCCCACCCCACCGACGTCTTCCTCACCGTGGAGGAAGCCTCCCAGCTGGAAGGGGAGCTCATCGTGGACCTCGAGGCCCTATCCCAGGAGGCCAGCCAGCGGATCCTGGCCCTGGAGGTGGAGGAGGAGAAGCGCAGGCTGGAGGAACTCCTGAGCCGTTATGCGCCCCTGGTGGAAAGGGCCACGGTAAGCCCCCTTCTCGCCGAGGTCCAGGCCCTATTGGATGCGGGTACCCCCGTGGGAGAGAAGCTAAAGGCCCTGGAGGAAGCCTTCCAGGAGGCCGAGAGAAACCTGCGGGCGGAAAAGCGGGCCCGGCTGATCCAGCTGGAGGAGGCCCTGCGCCTCCTTTCCCTTCCCGAGGAGGCCAAGCTCCCCCTGCAACGGGCCCTGCAGCTGGCAGAGGAAACCCTGGAGGAGGGCGGCTACCCCGACCTCCTGCCCCTGGAGGAGGAGCTTAGGCGCCTGGAGGCGGAGGCTCGGCGCAAGGCGGAGGAGGAGAAGCGCCTCCTCCAGGAGAAAGAGGCCCTGGTGGAGGAGCTAAAGGAGAAGGGCGAGGCCTTCCGCCCGCTTCTGGAAGAACTGCAGGCGCTCCCCCCGGAGGCCCTTCCCCAAAGGCTTCCCGAGGTGCGGGCCCGGTACGCCGAACTCCTCAAGGCCCAAGGGGAGGAGGCCGCCCTAAGGGCTAAGCTCACCCAGGCGGCCAAGGCCCTGGAGGCCCTCAAATCCGAGGCCCTGGCCCTGGGCCTGAAGGAGAAGGTGGCAGAGGCGGAAACCCTCCTGGCCCAGGGAGGCCTTCCCGATCTGGGAGCCCTGCAAAAGAGCCTGGAGGAAGCCAAGGCCCAGGCCCGGCAGGAGGCCCTTTTGGAACTGGGCCGCCTCCAGGCCCTGGCGGAGCGCTTCCGCGGCTTCGGAGGAGAGGGGGTCTTGCGGGCCATCGCCGAGGAAAAGGGCAAGCCCCTCCCCGACCCCACCCCCATCGCCCGGGCCCTGGAGGCCTTAAAGCGGCGGATGGAGGCCAAGCGGGAGGAGCTCACCACCCGCCTCACCGCCTTCTTCCAAAGCTACCTCCGCCTCGAGGGGTTCCAAAGCGAAACGAACCGCCGCCTGAGGGCTCTTCTTCCGGTGCTGAAAAGCGCCCAGGAAAAGCTTCCCCGCCTAGGACCCCAAGGCCTCCTCCAGGTGGAGAAGACCCTGGGCCAGGCGGAGGCCCTTCTCCGGGAGCTGGAAAAGGAGCGGGAAGCCGCCAAGGCCGTGCTCCAGGAGATTAGGGGCGAGGACCTGGAGGCCCTCCTGGGGGTCTTTGACCAAGGCCGAGCCCCCACCCAGGCAAGCCCCCTAAGGAAGGAGGCATCCCCACCCGAAGGCCAGGATGATCTCTCCCCCTTGCGCCTTCCCGGGGTGGAGGTGCTGGGATACCTGGGGGAGGCCTTGCCCCTGCCCAGGGAACCCCTGGAGGCCTTAGTCCGGGCCCTGGACCAGCTGGATAAAAGCCTGGGCCAGACCCGGGGGCCTGCGGCCATCCTCCTGGGGGAGAAGGCCCTGGTCCTGGCCCCCCAAAAGGGGCGCACCCTGGTGGCCTTGCTGGAAAAGCCTAGCCTTTCCGCCTTCCTCCTGGAGCTTGCCTCCTAGGGGTGCTACACTGAAAAATAGTGGTAACCGCTTCGGCCCTTTGGGACAAGCTTGCACCCCTTCTAGACTACCTTCCAGCGGGGGAACGGGAAAAGGTGCGGGAGGCCTACGTCTTCGCCGAGGAGGCCCACCGGGGCCAGCTGCGAAAGAGCGGGGAGCCCTACATCACCCACCCGGTGGCGGTGGCGGAGATCCTGGCCTCCTTGCGCATGGACGCGGACACCGTGGCCGCAGGCCTCCTCCACGACACCCTGGAGGACTCTGGGGTGGCCCCCGAGGAGCTGGAAAGGCGCTTTGGCCCCGGGGTGCGCAAGCTGGTGGAGGGGGAGACCAAGGTCAGCAAGCTCTACAAGCTGGCCAACCTCGAGGGGGAGGAAAAACGGGCCGAGGACCTCCGCCAGATGTTCATCGCCATGGCGGAGGACGTGCGCATCATCATCGTGAAGCTGGCGGACCGCCTCCACAACCTCCGCACCCTGGAGCACATGCCCCCCGAGAAGGAAAGGCGCATCGCCCAGGAAACCCTGGAGATCTACGCTCCCCTGGCCCACCGCCTGGGGATGGGGCAGCTGAAATGGGAGCTGGAGGACCTCTCCTTCCGCTACCTCCACCCCGAGGCCTACCACGCCCTTCTCTCCCGCATCCAGGAAACCCAGGAGGCCCGGGAGCGCATCGTCCAGAAGGCCATGGCCGCCCTGGAGGAAACCTTGCGCAAGGACGAGCTCCTCCAGGCCCAGCTGCAAGGCTTTGAGGTCACGGGCCGGCCCAAGCACCTCTACTCCATCTGGAAGAAGATGGAGCGGGAGGGGAAGGCCCTGGAGCAGATCTACGACCTCCTGGCGGTGCGGGTGATCCTGGACCCCAAGCCCGCCCCCACGGAGGAGGGTAGGGCGTTAAGGGAAAAGCAGGTCTGCTACCACGTCCTGGGCCTGGTCCACGCCCTTTGGCAACCCATCCCGGGACGGGTTAAGGACTACATCGCCGTGCCCAAGCCCAACGGCTACCAGTCCCTCCACACCACGGTCATCGCCCTGGAGGGGCTCCCCTTGGAGGTGCAGATCCGCACCCAAAAGATGCACCGCGTGGCCGAGTATGGGATCGCGGCTCATTGGCTCTACAAGGAAGGCCTCACCGACCCCGAGGAGCTAAAGAGGCGGGTTTCCTGGCTGAAAAGCATCCAGGAGTGGCAGCAGGAGTTCGGCAGCTCCCGGGAGTTCGTGGAGGCGGTAACCCGGGACCTCCTGGGGGGCAGGGTCTTCGTCTTCACCCCCAAGGGGCGGATCATCAACCTGCCCAAGGGGGCCACCCCCGTGGACTTCGCCTACCACATCCACACCGAGGTGGGCCACCACATGGTGGGGGCCAAGGTGAACGGGCGGATCGTTCCCCTCTCCTACGAGCTACAAAACGGGGAGATCGTGGAGATCCTCACCAGCAAAAGCGCCCACCCCTCCAAGGACTGGCTGGAGTTCGCCAAGACCCGTAGCGCCAAGAGCAAGATCCGCCAATACTTCCGCACCCAGGAGCGCCAGGAAACCTTGGAGCGGGGACAGAACCTCTTGGAGCGCTACCTGAAGCGCCGAGGCCTCCCCAAGCCCAGCGACAGCCAGCTGGAGGAGGCCGCCAAAAAGCTGGGCATCGCCCCTTCCCCCGAGGAGCTTTACCTGGCCTTGGCCCTGAACCGCATCACCCCCAAACAGGTGGCGGAGAAGCTTTACCCCAAGGCCCTCCTGAAACCGGAAAAACCCAAGGCCATCCCCAAGAACGAATGGGGGATCCGCCTGGAGCAGGACCTCCAGGCCCCCATCCGCCTGGCCTCCTGCTGCGAGCCCATGAAGGGGGACGCCATCCTGGGCTTCGTCACCCGGGGCCGGGGGGTCACCGTCCACCGGACGGACTGCCCCAACCTGCGCCGCATCCTCCAGGGACCGGAGGCCGACCGGGTCATCGGGGCCTACTGGGAGGGGGTGGGGGGCAAGGTGGCCACCCTCGAGGTCCTGGCCCAGGACCGCACCGGCCTCCTGAGGGACGTGATGCAGGTGGTGGCCGAAGCCGGCAAAAGCGCCCTGGGCTCGGAGACGCGGATTCTCGGCCCCATGGCCCGCATCCGCCTCCGCCTCATCGTGCAGGATGGGGAACGGGAAGCCCTGGCCCAGGCCCTAAGGGGCGTGAGAAGCGTGCAGGAGGTGCGCTGGGTCTAGAGGAGCCGCACCCAAACCTCCCGCATCCTGGGCCCGTCAAACTCCGCCAGGAACACCTGTTGCCAGCGGCCAAGCTTCAGCCTTCCCCCTTCGGCGAAAAGGAGGAGGTGCACCCCGGTGAGGAGGCTTTTCAGGTGGGCGTGGGAGTTCCCCTCCACATGCCGGTCCTTGGGGTGGACCCTGGGGGCAAGCTCCTCGAGGCGGGCCAAGAGGTCGTGGGCCACATCGGGGTCCGCTCCCTCCTGCACGGTAAGGGCGCAGGTGGTGTGGGGAACGAAGAGGTAGACCAGGCCGGTATGCCCGGCCAAAACCTCCTCCACCTGGCGGGTGATGTTCACCAGGCCCTCCTTGGGTGTGGGAATCCGGATGGCCTTCATCCTTTCAGCATACGGGGCCAGGAAAGCAAGGCCCTTAAGCAACAACTTAAGATATGAGGCCCCCTTCCGCCCTAGCGGCCCCCCAGCCCAGGCACCCCGGATTGGGGCTTGGAGAAGGACTTTACCGGGCAGCGCTAGGCCATCCGGGTGGCGCGCAGGGTAAAGCTCCTTTCCAGGGTAAAGGGGCGGTCCAGGTCGCCCAACTCCCCTTCGGCCCAGGCCCAAAGCCTGGGCATGACGCGGGCATGAACCTCCTCGGGAACGGTCTGGGTAAACGAATAGAGCCTTTCCGAAAGGGCCTCGAGGGCATGGCGGAAGGTACGCTCCTCCTGCCAGCGGACCACCTCCCGGACCTTGGGCCTGAGACCTAGACGCTTAAGGGCCGCCTCCACCTCTCCTAGCCTTTTCTTGTGGAGCCCCCGCACCACCTCCAGGCCCTCCTCCGCCACCAAGCTGGTCCATTTTTCCTGGATCCGGCGCTCTTCCTCAGCCTCCATCTCGTCCCAGCCCTCCAGGAGCACCCCCCCCGGCTTCAGCACCCTCAGGGCCTCCGCCAGGGCCTTGGGCCAGTCGGGGAGGAGGTGCCAGAGGTGGACCACGATCACCCCGTGCACGCTCTCATCGGGCAGGGGAATGGCCCGGGCATCCGCCTCGAGGAGGCGCACCTTGCGCATCACCCCGGCGGCCTTCTGGCGGAAGACCTCCAGCATGGCCGGGTCCTTGTCCAGGGCGATGTAGGGGTAACCCCGGGCGATGAGGGGCAGGGCGATGCGCCCCGTACCCACCCCAAGCTCCAGGAGCACCGCCTCCTCCCCCCGCACCCCTAGGGCATTCCCCATGGCGGTGGCGATGCGGCCCGCCACCTCCGGCGGATAGGCCCTTAGGCGGTCGTAGGCGTAAGCCGCACGGATGGAAGCCTTGGGCATCCTTCCCTTCATTTTACGGGTATACTCCCCAGCGTGAAAGGACTCATTCTGGCTGCCGGACGGGGTACGAGGCTTCGTCCCCTCACCCACACGAGGCCCAAGCCGGTGATCCGGGTGGCGGGAAGGCCCATCCTCCACTACGGCCTGGAGAACCTGCTCCAGGCGGGCATTGAGGAGATCGGGGTGGTGGTCTCCCCGGAAACGGAAAAGGACATCCGGGAAGCCCTTTCGGGCTACCGGGTGCGGTACATCCTGCAGGAGGAACCCCAGGGCCTGGCCCATGCGGTGGCCGTGGCCCGGGACTTCCTGGGCCAAAGCCCCTTCGTCCTTTACCTGGGGGATAACCTCTTCCAAAAGGGGATCGCCCGCTTCCTCCAGGCCTTCGCCCCAGGGGTGAGCGCGGTGATCGCCCTGGTACGGGTGGAAAACCCCAGCCAGTTCGGGGTGGCGGTTTTGGAAGGGGAAAGGATCGTGCGCCTTCTGGAAAAGCCCAAGGAGCCTCCCTCGGACCTGGCGGTGGCCGGGGTGTATGTTTTCACCCCGGAGGTCCTGGAGGTCATCGGGGAGCTAAAACCTTCAGCCCGAGGGGAGTACGAGATCACCGACGCCATCCAGGGCCTCATAGACCGGGGGAAAAGGGTGGTGGGGGTGGAGGTGGAGGGCTGGTGGAAGGACACGGGCCGCCCCCAGGACCTCCTGGACGCCAACCGCCTCCTTCTGGAGGAGCTGGAGGCCCGCATAGAGGGCGAGGTGGCGGAAAGCCAAATCACGGGGCGGGTGGTGGTGGAAAAAGGGGCTAAGGTCTTGCGGAGCACGGTGATCGGCCCGGCCTTCATCGGAGAGGGGGCGGTGGTGGAGGAGGCCTACATCGGGCCCTTCACCTCCTTAGGACCGGGGGTTAGGGTGGTGCGCTCGGAGGTGGAGTACTCCATCCTCGAGGACCACGCCCTTCTGGAGAACGTCGCCTTGCGCCTCCAGGAAAGCATCCTGGGCGTGGGGGCTGGGGTGAGAAGCCGCAACGGCCTCCCCCGGGCCCACCGGCTGATCCTGGGGGATCTTTCCCAAGTGGAGCTGGCCTGATGCCCTGGCTTTTGGACCTCCTCCAGGAAGAGTACCAAAGCGGCCAGGCCCTGGCCCGGCGCCTAGGGGTGAGCCGCCAGGCGGTTTCCAAGGAGGCGAGAAGGCTTCTTGCCGAGGGGTTTCCCGTGGAGGTGCGCCGCCAGGGCTACCGCATCCGGCCCGGCACCCCCCTGCCCCATCTCTTCCATCCCCTGGGGCGGCTGGGCCGGCCCTACCGCTATCTGGGCCGGGTGGGAAGCACCCAGGACGTCCTAAGGGCCTGGGCGGAGGAGGGCGTGGCGGAGGGGGCCCTGGTCCTGGCCGAGGTCCAGGAAAGGGGCCGGGGAAGGCGGGGAAGGCCCTGGGAAAGCCGCCCAGGGGAAAGCCTTACCTTTTCCCTGCTCCTGCGCCCGGCCCTGCCCCTTTCCACCCTGGGGCTTCTCCCCCTTGTGGCCGGCTTGGCCCTTTGGCGGGCGGTGGGGGTGGGGGGGCTTAAGTGGCCCAACGACCTCCTCGCCCCCGATGGCAGGAAGCTGGCCGGGGTGCTCCTGGAGGCCAAGGCGGAGGGAGAAGAGGTGGCCTACGTCCTCCTGGGCGTGGGGGTGAACGTGGAATGGGCCCCCGAGGGCGCCGCCGCTTTGCGGGAGTTCTCCCCCGCCTCCCGACGGGAAGTGCTCTCCGGCTTTCTCCTCCACCTGGAAAGCCTCCTCCCCCTTCTGGAGAACCCGGAGGCCCTTCTAGCCCTTTACCGGCAGGCCTCCTACACCCTGGGCCAGAGGGTGCAGGTCCAGACCGCAAGGGGCCTGGTGGAAGGCGTAGCGGAAGCGGTGCTCCCCGATGGGAGCCTCCTGGTGGGAGGGGTAAAGGTGGGGGCCGGGGATGTGGCCCTCCTGGGCTTTCCTACTTGAGTATCCTAGGCTTAGATTTTCCTAAATGGTTGTGCTAGGATAGGGTCAGGTATGTTCGCCCGCATCTTCACCAAGGAGGAGGCCGACGCCCTGCTTCCTGAAATCCGGCGGATCCTGGCCCAGATGCGCGAGAACCGCAAGGAGCTCCAGGAAGCCCAGGCCCGGCTTCCCGAGGCCCGGGGGCTAGAGCGCAGGAACCTGGAGGAGGAGGTGCGCTTCCTCCTGGGCTCCTTGGAAGCGGACGCCCGCTATCTGGCCTCCTTGGGCGTCTTCCTCAAGGACCTGGACCGGGGCCTGGTGGACTTCCCCGCCCGGATTGGGGGCGAGGTGGTGTTCCTCTGCTGGCAGGAGGGCGAGCCCGAGGTGGCCCACTACCACCCCTTGGCCGGGGGTTTTGCCCAGCGCAGGCCCCTACAGGAGGCCTCCTTGCCCCCTACCCCCTCCCACCCCGGCGAAACTCGGCCAGGCGCCTAAGGTCTTCCTGGACCAGCTCGTCCCGGCCCGCCAGGGACTCCAGGTGGTGCCTGAGCTCGTGGAGAAGGGTTTCCCAGACCTCCCCTTCCCAGTCAAACCCCGGCCCCGCCACCTTTTGGAAGGAACCGTAGTAGAGGGCGATATGCCGCCCAAGCCCTTCAAAACCGCGGAAGGCCGAGGGAGGGCCGGGGTCCAGGTACTCCCCAAGCCGCCAGACTCCCCTTAGCCCGGGCTCCGGCTTGGCCTGGGGCAGGACATGCACCCCCTGAAGCTCCCGCTTGAAGGCCTCGGGGATCTCCGCCCAGAGCCTTTCCACCAAGTCCACAAAGGCCTCGTAGGTCATGGCCGGTGGTAGGGATGCCCCGCCCTCAGGGTAAGGATCCGGTAAAGCTGTTCCATGAGGACCAGAAGGGCCAGCTCGTGCTGCAGGGTAAGCGGGGAAAGGGAAAGGAGGAGGTCGGCCTTCTCCCGCACCCCCTCAGGGTACCCCTCGGCACCCCCCACCAAAAAGGCCACCCGCTCCCCCTCAAAGCGCCTCAGTTCCTGCAAAAGCCCCTCCGTGGTGAAAAGCCTCCCCCTCTCGTCCAGAACCACCCTGCGGTGGCCCTCCGCCTTGGGCAGGAGGTCCTTGGCCTCCTTGACGAACTGGACCTCGAGGGGAGCATACTTTCGGATGCGGTGCGCATACTCTTCCACCCCCAGCCGGGCGTAGGCCAGCCGGGGTTTACCCACCGCCACCACCCTCAGGCGCACGCCCTTATCCTAAGACCGGGGTATACTCAAGGCGAAGGGCAAGTGGGACCTAACCCACCCCGAAAAAGGAGCCTTAGGCCCTTACCCAGGGCAGGCTCTAAGGGCGCCAAAAGCGCTTGGATAAGGAGGGTTTATGGTAAAGGACACCCACCGGTTTCAACCCTTTACGCCCGAGCCCATAAGGCTCATGGGGGAAAAGGGGGAGTGGCTGGGGGATTTCCCCTTGGACTTGGACGAGGAGAAGCTACGCCGCCTCTACCGGGACATGCTGGCGGCCCGGATGTTGGATGAGCGCTACACCATCCTCATCCGCACCGGCAAAACCAGCTTCATCGCCCCCTCCGCCGGGCACGAGGCGGCCCAGGTGGCCATCGCCCACGCCATCCGGAAGGGCTTGGACTGGGTCTTCCCCTACTACCGAGACCACGGCCTGGCCTTGGCCCTAGGGCTTCCCCTGAAGGAACTCTTCGGCCAGATGCTGGCCACCCGGGCTGACCCCAACAAGGGCCGCCAGATGCCGGAACATCCGGGCTCCAAGGCCCTCAACTACTTCACCGTGGCCAGCCCCATCGCCTCCCACGTGCCCCCCGCCGCCGGAGCGGCCATCAGCATGAAGCTCCTAGGCACGGGCCAGGTGGCGGTCTGCACCTTTGGGGACGGGGCCACCAGCGAGGGGGACTGGTATGCGGGCATCAACTTCGCCGCCGTACAGGGGGCCCCTGCCGTTTTCATCGCCGAGAACAACTTTTACGCCATCAGCGTGGACTATAGCCGCCAGACCCATAGCCCCACCCTCGCCGACAAGGCCCATGCCTTTGGCATCCCCGGGTATCTGGTGGATGGCATGGACGTTCTGGCCGCCTACTACGTGGTCAAGGAGGCGGTGGAGCGGGCCCGCATGGGGGAGGGCCCCAGTCTGGTGGAGCTCAGGGTCTACCGCTACGGCCCCCACTCCTCCGCGGACGACGACAGCCGCTACCGCCCCCGGGAGGAGGTGGAGGCCTGGCGGAAGCGGGACCCCATCCTGCGCTTCCAGCGCTTCCTGGAGGAGCGGGGCCTTTGGAACCTGGAGTGGGAAGAGGAACTCCAAGAGGCCATCCGCGCCGAGCAGGAAAAGGCCCTAAAGGAAGCGGAGGAGGCGGGACCAGTACCGCCGGAATGGATGTTTGAGGACGTCCTCTCGGAAAAGCCCTGGCACCTAAAGCGCCAGGAAGCCCTTCTCAGGGAAGAGCTCTAAGGAGGTCCCCATGGCCCTCATGACCATGGTGCAGGCCCTGAACCGGGCCCTGGATGAGGAGATGGCCTTGGACCCCAAGGTGGTGGTCCTGGGGGAGGATGTGGGCAAAAGGGGCGGGGTCTTCCTGGTAACAGAAGGCCTCCTAAAGAAGTACGGCCCCGACCGGGTCATGGATACCCCCCTTTCCGAGGCCGCCATCGTGGGGGCGGCCCTGGGCATGGCCGCCCACGGTTTAAGGCCGGTGGCGGAGATCCAGTTCGCCGACTACATCTTCCCCGGCTTTGACCAGCTGGTAAGCCAGGTGGCCAAGCTCCGCTACCGCTCTGGCGGGCAGTTCACCGCGCCCTTGGTGGTGCGGATGCCCTCCGGGGGCGGGGTAAAAGGCGGGCACCACCACTCGCAAAGCCCCGAGGCCCACTTCGTGCACACCGCTGGGCTCAAGGTGGTGGCGGTTTCCACCCCCTACGACGCCAAGGGCCTTTTAAAGGCGGCCATCCGCGACGAGGACCCTGTGGTCTTCCTGGAGCCCAAGAGGCTTTACCGCTCGCTGAAGGAGGAGGTGCCGGAGGAGGACTACACCTTGCCCATTGGCAAGGCCGCCATCAGGCGGGAGGGGAAGGACCTCACCCTCATCGGCTACGGCACGGTCATGCCCGAGGTGCTCCAGGCGGCGGAGGAGCTGGAGAAGGCGGGGGTTTCCGCCGAGGTTTTGGACCTCCGCACCCTCATGCCCTGGGACTACGAGGCGGTGATGAGCTCCGTGGCCAAGACGGGAAGGGTGGTGCTGGTATCCGATGCCCCCCGGCACGCCAGCTTCTTAAGCGAGGTGGCGGCCACCATCGCCGAGGACATCCTGGACATGCTCCTGGCCCCTCCCATCCGGGTGGCGGGCTTTGACACCCCCTACCCCTACGCCCAGGACAAGCTGTACCTGCCCACCGTTACCCGCATCCTCAAGGCCGCCAAGCGGGCGTTAGACTACTGATATGCCCAAGGAACTCATTTTCCTGGTGGAGGAAGCGGAGGAGGGGGGCTATGTAGCCCGGGCCTTGGGGGAAGCCATCTTTACACAAGGAGAAACCTGGGAAGATCTCAGGGAAATGGTCCGGGATGCCGTGCGCTGTCATTTTTCCCAGGAGGAGGCCCCGAAGGTTATTCGCTTGCACTTCGTACGGGAGGAGGTTTTAGCTCCGTGAAGCTCCCCCGGGACCTCGATGGGGAAGAACTGGTGAAGCGGCTGTCCCACCTGGGGTACCGGGTGGTGCGGCAGACCGGGAGCCATGCCCGCCTCACCTGGAATGAAGGGGCCTATGAACACCACCTCACCATTCCCCTGCACCGCCCCCTGAAGGTGGGCATTCTGGCGGGCATACTTAAAGAAGTTTCGCAAGCGCATAACCTACCCCGGGAAGAGCTTCTGAAACTCTTGGACCTGTAAGGAGGCCTATGCCCAAGGAAATCCTCATGCCCGAACTGGCGGAAAGCGTGGTGGAAGGCGAGATCCTCAAGTGGCTGGTGGAGGAGGGGGAATACCTCAAGAAGGACCAGCCCTTCGTGGAGGTGATGACCGACAAGGTCACGGTGGAGCTGCCCTCCCCTTACGAGGGGGTGCTTCTGAAAAAGCTGGCCAAGGAGGGGGAGGTGGTCAAGGTGCACGCTCCCCTGGCCCTCCTGGCCGAGCCCGGGGAAACGGTGGCCGGGGTAAAGGAACCGGAAGCTCCGCCGGTGCAAGCGGTGGAAGAGCGCTCCATCGTGGAGCCCGGGCTCCCCCCCAAGGAGGAAAAGGAGGACCTCTCCCTCTTCAAGCCGGACACCACCCAGGTGGCGGTGAAGAACCCCTTCCTCGAGGCCCAAAGGGAAGCCCCCAAGGAGGGGCCAGGCCCAGGCCGCATCCTGGCGGTGCCCGCCGCCAGAAGGCTGGCCCGGGAGCTGGGGATTCCCCTCGAGGCCATCCCGGGCTCGGGCCCCATGGGCCGCATCCGGGTGGAGGACGTGCGGGCCTATGCGGAAAGGCTTAAGGCCCAGGCCGCACCCCCGCCGGAAGCCCCCAGGGAGGCCCCAGCACCCCTTCCCTCAGGCTTCCCTCCCCCGCCCCGTTACACCCCCCCCAAGGGCTATGAGGGGCTGGAGGAGCGCGTTCCCTTAAGGGGCATCCGCCGCACCATCGCCCAGGGGCTTTGGCAAAGCCACCTCTACACGGTGCGCACCCTGAACGTGGACGAGGCCGACCTCACAGAGCTGGTGGCCCTTAGGGAACGGCTGAAGCCCGAGGCCGAGCGCCAGGGGGTGAAGCTCACCTACCTCCCCTTCATCTTCAAGGCGGTGGTGCGGGCCTTGAAGAAGTACCCCATGCTGAACACCAGCCTGGACGAGGAAAGGCAGGAGATCGTCTACAAGCGCTACTACCACCTGGGCCTGGCGGTGGCCACGGAAAGGGGGCTTGTGGTGCCCGTGGTGCGGGATGTGGACCGCAAGAATATCCTGGAACTTGCCCAGGAGATCGCCGAGCTTTCCGCCAGGGCCCGGGAGGGGAAGCTCACCCCCGAGGAGGTGAGCGGCTCCACCTTCACCGTCACCAACATCGGCTCCGTGGGGGCCCTCATGAGCTTTCCCATCATCAACGTTCCCGAGGCCGCCATCCTGGGGGTCCACTCCATCCGGAAGCGGCCTTGGGTGATGCCGGACGGCTCCATCCAGGCCCGGGACATCATGTACCTCTCCCTTTCCTTTGACCACCGCCTGGTGGACGGGGCCGAGGCCGCCTCCTTTACCCGGGAGGTGATCCGGCTATTGGAAAACCCCGACCTTCTCCTTCTGGAAATGTAGGATGGACGCCATGAAGACCTACGACCTCATCGTGATCGGCACCGGGCCCGGGGGCTACCACGCCGCCATCCGGGGGGCGCAGCTGGGGCTTAAGGTTCTGGCGGTGGAAGCCGCCGAGGTGGGGGGGGTGTGCCTCAACGTGGGGTGCATCCCCACCAAGGCCCTCCTCCACGCGGCGGAAACCCTCCACCACCTGAAGGCGGCCGAGGGCTTTGGCCTGAAGGCTAAGCCCGAGCTGGACTTCAAAAAGCTTGGCACCTGGCGGGATGGGGTGGTGAGGAAGCTCACCGGGGGGGTGGCCGGGCTTCTAAAGGGCAACAAGGTGGAGCTTTTGCGGGGCTTCGCCCGCTTTAAGGGCCCCAAGGAGATCGAGGTAAACGGGGAAACCTACGGGGCCAAAAGCCTCATCGTGGCCACGGGAAGCGAGCCCATGCCCCTAAAGGGTTTCCCCTTCGGGGAGGACGTTTGGGACTCCACCCGGGCCCTAAAGGTGGAAGAGGGAATCCCCAAGCGCCTCTTGGTGATCGGGGGCGGGGCGGTGGGGTTGGAACTGGGCCAGATCTACCGCCGCCTGGGTTCGGAGGTAACCCTCATTGAGTACATGCCCGAGATCCTCCCGGCAGGGGACCGGGAAACCGCCGCCCTCCTGCGCAAGGCCCTGGAGAAGGAAGGGATTAGGGTGCGCACGGGCACCAAGGCGCTGGGCTACGAGAAGAAGGGGGATGGCCTCCATGTTCTCTTGGAGCCCGCCCAAGGGGGAAAGCAAGAGGAGATCGTGGTGGACAAGGTCCTGGTGGCGGTGGGCCGGAAGCCCCGCACCGAGGGCCTAGGCCTGGAGAAGGCCGGGGTGAAGGTGGACGAGCGGGGCTTCATCCAGGTGAACGCCCGCATGGAGACCTCCGCCCCAGGGGTGTACGCCATCGGGGACGTGGCCAGGCCTCCCCTCTTGGCCCACAAGGCCATGAAAGAGGGCCTGGTGGCCGCAGAAAACGCCGCCGGGAAAAACGCCCTCTTTGACTGCCAGGTGCCCAGCGTGGTCTACACCGGCCCCGAGTGGGCCGGGGTGGGGCTTACGGAGGAGGAGGCGGGGAAGGCGGGGTACAAGGTGAAGGTGGGGAGGTTTCCCCTTTCCGCCAGCGGCCGGGCCCTCACCCTGGGAAGCGCAGAGGGCCTCATCAAGGTGGTGGGGGATGCGGAAACGGACCTCCTCCTAGGGGTCTTCATGGTGGGGCCCCAGGCGGGGGAGCTCATCGCCGAGGCCACCTTGGCCCTGGAGATGGGGGCCACGGTCACCGACCTGGCCCTCACGGTCCACCCCCACCCCACCCTTTCCGAAAGCCTCATGGAGGCGGCGGAGGCCTTGCACAAGCAGGCCATCCACATCCTCAACCGGTAAGGGCGGCCTATCACGGCCAAAGGCCATACAAGAGGCCGTAAAGCCCCACGCCCAGGAAGACGGCCAGGCCCAGGTTTCCCGTAAGCCGCGCCCCCAGGTAGGTGCCCAAAAGGGCCAAGGCGGTGAGGAGCCACCCGGGGGAAGGGGGTGGGCCGAAGGCCGAGACCAGGAAAAGGGCCACCACCAGGGCTGGCCCCGCCTGGCCGGCCCTCAGGCTCTTTTCCCCCCGCCAGGGCAGGAAGCGGAGGAGGAAGGTGCCCAGGGCCAGGAGAAAGAGGGCCAGGGTCATGGCTTCCTCCCCCAAAGAAGCCCCAGGACCCCGGCCAGGAACAGGCCCCAGGCCGTCTGGCCCAGGAGGTGGAAGGCCAGGGCCACCCCGCCCGCCAGGAGGGCCGCGGGGTTCTTAAGGTGGGGCAGGGCCAGGAGGAGGAAGAGGGCCGGAAGGGCGAAGGAAAGGGCCGCTCCCAAAGCCGGCCAGGCCAGAAGCCCCTTGGACCCCAAGGCCCCCATGGCGGTGCCTAGGTTCCAGGAAAGATAGGCGCCCAGGCCCAGGCCGAGGAAGTAGCCCCGCCGCTCCCTTGGAAGGAGGCCGGGAAGGGCCTTTAGGGCCAGGGCGAAGACCTCATCCGTGAGGAAAAAGGCTTCTAGGGGTCCTCCTTTTAGGTAGGGCCTGAGGGCAGGGCCGTAGAAGGCGTGGCGTAGGTTTAGGAGAAGGCCCAAGGAGGCCGCCAAGAGGGGTGGTACCCCCTGGGCCAGAAGCCCCACCAGGGCAAACTGGCTGGCCCCGGCGAAGACCAGGAGGGAGGTGAGCTGGACCCAAGGGTAGGGAAGCCCCGCCTGGGTCCCCAGGGCGCCGAAGGCCACGGCCACGGGGAAGTAGCCCAGGGCAATGGGCCAGGCGGCCTTTAAACCCCGCCTCACCCTGGCCTCCTTAGGAGGAAAAGGTGGGTCCCCCCATCCCAAGGACCACTCCCATGGGTGGCAAAAAGGCGGAGATGTTGCTCCACCTGGAAACCCGCAGCTGAGGCCAACTCTAGAAAACGCGCTGCAGAGGTCTTTGTTTCCACCTCGTAGTCCAATCCCGCCAGCAAAGCCTGCAACTCTAGGCTGGCAAAGGAGGCAAAAGGGCCCGAGCAAGCCCGCACTTCCTGCAAAGCCTCCTCCGCCAACCTCCTAAGGCCCCTGGTCTCCCCTTGCAAAGCTAAGATGCGTAAGGCCCAAAGGGCCTCGCAATCCTCCAAAGGGAAGGGGACCAGATAGGCCGTGTGGTGAAGCACCAGGTGGCGGATCCGTTCCTCCCGGGTAGCAAAGGGACTCACAAACTCGTCCGCTACCGCCAAAAACCCCCCGGGGCGTAGGAGCCGATAAGCTTTATCCAGAAAATTCCAAGTAGACATGCGGTGGCTAGACCCCACGGAAAGGACCAAGGGGAAGGCTTCCCCTACTTCCAGCCCGGTAAAGTCCACGGGCAAAACCTCTACCCCTGGAAGCAGCTGGGCCAGGGCTTGCCTCGAGGCCAAACTGGGTTCCACCGCCACCGGTTTTAAGCGGGGAAGGAGCTCTAGGAGCAACAAGAGGTGATGGCCGGGTCCCGTACCCACATCCAAAACCCGCCCCTCCGTCAAGCCCAGGGTTTCCAACCCGTGTGCCAGGAAAAGGGGTTGCCTGGCATACCCGGGGTGCAGAAGCTCCACCTGGGTATAGAGGTCTACGGGTATGCGGCTTTCCCAACCGCCTTCTGCGGAGGAATCGGCAAGGGGTTCGGGCGTTTTGAAGAGAAGAGGCGTTGGATCCGCCACCTCGCCCTTGAGAAGCAGCCCTTCCCAGGCCAAAGCCCGCAGAAGGAGGCTGGAGCTTTCCCGATAAGGCCTCAGGTCTTCAACGGGGGCGTGGAGTAGGGCGAAAGCCTCGCCCAAAAGCCCCCGGCCCGCGAAACGGGGCAGGGGGGCGAAAGGCAGGCTGAAGAGGTAGGTACGGCTCCCTCCCCAACGAACAAAAACCCCCTCCCAAAACCCCGGCGCAAGCCAGCGGCCCTCCAAGACCACCCCTCCCACCCCCAGGCCCACCTCCCGTAAAGCCAAAGAGGCCTTTTCCTCGCTACCCATCTCCCCCTTGGGCCAAAAAACTGGTGGATAGTGGAGAAAAACCAAGAGGCTTGCTCCTTCCTCACTGGCATACAGATGGGGGACATCCCCAGGAAAATCCACCTCTTCCCCTGGACCCACCTCCTTGCCTGGGGGTGGCCCCACCCGGGCCTTTCCCCTTAGGCCAATCACCCGCTCGCAAATGCCAGACTCGTGGGGCTCCGCATGGCGCAGGGAATGGGGATAGAGATCCATACGGTAGACTTCCAGGGTACCACCCCCGCGCTCTCGGCTTTGTTCAATAAGTTGAACAGCCAGGCCTTCCTCTCCTACGGGCTGGGCCTGAACCAGCTCGCTGAAGGGAACCTCCAAGGCCTGGGCTAAAGCCCACAAGGTGGCGAGGGTAGGGTTGGCTCTTCCCGCCTCTAAGGCGTATATCAGGGATCTAGCCACCCCAGCTTTGGCCGCTAAGCCCGACAGGGTAAGCCCTTTAGCCTGGCGCAGCCGTTGAAGCCTCTGTCCTATATAATAGGACACATTGTCTTTCATATTAGACATGCTAAGGCCGCCCTACCCCCGCGTCAAGCCCCGAGGTGAGCCCAACTCGGCCAAGGAATCGAAAGCCTTTAGCGGATCTCCACCCCGCCCCAGCGCTCCAAAAGCCTAAGGGCCTCCACGTGGTCGGCCTCTGGGTCCAGCTCCCTCTTGGCCATCTCGTACACCTCCCGGGTGAGGCGGAGGAGGGGGCTTGGGGCCTTCTCCCCGTCCAGAACCCCCATGGCGATGCCCAGATCCTTCACCAACAGGCCCAAGGCGAAGGTCTTGGGGAAGGCGCGGGTGAGGACCCTTTGGGGGATCAGGTTCTCCGTGGCGTTGGAGCGGCCACTGGAGGCGTTGATGACCTCGAGGGCCTTCTCCGCGGAAACCCCTTGCCGCACCAAGGCGAGGAGTCCTTCCCCCGCCGCCCAGAGGTTCACCGCCAAAAGGGCGTTGTTGATGGCCTTCACCGCGTGCCCCGCCCCCACGGGCCCCACGTGGACCACCTTGGCGGCGTAGGCCAGGAAGGGCCTCACCCTCTCCACCGCCTCGAGGGGCCCCCCCATCATCACCGTGAGGGTGCCCTTCTCCGCCCCTAGGGTTCCGCCGGAAACCGGGGCGTCCAGGTAGACCACGCCCCCTTCCAAAAGGCGCTCCGCCAACCTCCGGCTGGCCTCGGGTTCCCCGCTGGTGGCGTCCACCCAGTAGGTGCCAGGTCGCAAGTGGGGCCTAAGGGCTTCCGCCACCTCCACCACCTCCTTGGTGGTGGGCAGGCAGGTGAAGATCACCCTAGCCTCCGCCACCCCTTCCAGGGGCACGGCCTGGGAGCCAAACTCCTCCTGGTGCTTTAGGGCCTTGGCAAAGGTGCGGTTCCAGACCAAGGTGGGAAACCGCTTGGCCAAATGGGCGGCCATGGGGTAGCCCATGGCCCCGAGGCCGAGGAAGGCCACCTTCTCTAAGGGCTGATCCATGTCCCCTTTTTACCAGAGCCTGAGGAGCTTGGCGAGGCCCCGGAAGAGGAGGAGGAAGAGGAGGCTAAAGGCCATGGCCACGCCCAGGAAGACGAGAAACCCCACCCCAAACCCCAGGCCCAGGACCATCTGCCTAAGCCACAGCCCTGCAGGGAAGGCCAGGGCCCAGGTGAGGAGGAGGTTTTTCCAGGTGGGCTGGTGGTAGGTTCTGAGAAAAGGGGCAAGGAGCAACCAGACGAAAAGCACCGGGAGGACGTTGCGGGCCAGGCCCCCTAGGCTGATGGGTTGGCCATGGGATAGAAGCCCCGCTAGGGCAAACAGAATCAGGGCCAGGAGGTCCAGGAGGAAAAGGGGGGTGGCGGTGCGGCTTCCGGTCATGGCCTCAGGCTACCCAAGGACCCCCCTACCTCCGGGAGGCCTCCAGGAAGACCCTATCCGCCCGGTAGGAGCTTCGCACTAAGGGTCCGGCGAAGACCTCCCTAAAACCCAACTCATATCCCCAGGCTTCATAGCGCCTGAAGTCCTCAGGGGGTACGTACCGCTCCACGGGCAGGTGGGCCGGGGTGGGGCGCAGGTACTGGCCCAGGGTGAGGATGTCCACCCCCGCCTCCCTCAGGTCCCGCATGGCCTCGAGGATCTCCTCCTCCGCCTCCCCCAGGCCCAGCATGAGGCTGCTCTTGGTGAGAACCCCGGGCCGGTAACGCTTGGCGTGGGCCAGGACCTTGAGGGTTTGCTCGTAGCCCGCCCGGGGGTCCCGCACCTTAGGGGTGAGGCGGCGCACGGTTTCCAGGTTCTGGGCATAGACCTCAGGGCCCGCATCCAAAACCGTTTCCACCGCCTTCAGGTCCCCCTGGAAATCGGGGGTAAGGGCCTCCACCAAGACCCCGGGAGCCCTCTCCTTGATGGCCCGGATGGTGGCGGCGAAATGGGCCGCCCCGCCATCGGGGAGGTCATCCCGGTCCACGCTGGTGAGGACCACGTAGCGGATATTGAGCCGGGCGATGGCCTCCGCCACCCTCCTGGGCTCCTCCGGGTCCACGATGCCCCTAGGATTCCCCGTGTCCACGGCGCAGAACTTACAGGCCCGGGTGCAGATGCTTCCTAGGATCATCACCGTGAGGGTACCGTGGCTCCAGCACTCCCCCACGTTGGGGCAAAGGGCCTCCTGGCAGACGGTGTGCAGCTTGAGCTCGTTCACCGTGGCCTTCAGGGCCTGGTACTTGGCTCCCGTGGGCAAGGTGGCCTTGAGCCAAGCGGGCTTCTGCCGGTCCACGGGCTCTGGCCGGGCCTGGGCCAGGCCGCGCTTCACCACCTTAAGCTCCACCACCTCCCCCGTGGGGGTGGAAAGCTCCACGGTCTCAAACTTGGGCTTCACCGTGCACCTCCTTAAGGGGCCGCATCCCGAAAACCTCCGCCACGGCCGCCACCACCCTCTCCTTGACCTCCTCCATGGGCACCGGGCGGCCCAGGAGCTTGGCCAAGGAGGTGACCCCTTTGCCCTTAAGCCCACAGGGGATGATGACGGAAAAATCGTTCAGGTCGGTATTCACATTGAGGGCAAAGCCGTGGAAGCTCACCTCCTCCTTCACCGCCACCCCGATGGCGCAAAGCTTCTCCTCCCCCACCCAGACCCCCGCATACCCCGGGGTGGGGTAGGCCTCGATGCCATAGGAGGCCGCCACCCTTACCATAGCCTCCTCTATCTGCCGCAGAAAGCGGCGCACCTCCCGGCCCACGGGGAAGATGGGGTAGCCCACCAGCTGCCCCGGCCCATGATAGGTGACATCCCCGCCCCGCTCCACCCAGTAGAGTTCAAAGCCGTTCTCCCTATACCAGCTTTCGGGGAAAAGGAGGTTCTCCCCCGTGGCCTTCCGGCCTAGGGTGATGACCCGGGGGTGCTCCAGAAGGAGCAGGGTGGGAAGGCGCTCTCCTCGCACCACCTCCTGATGCACCCTTTTCTGGTACTCCCAGGCCTCCGCGTAGGGCACCAAGCCGAGGTCCTCCACCAGGAACTCCACGTCCCTAAGCATACGCCAGGGAAAAGCTCGGGCAAAGTATCAGGCCTTACCCCCTGATTCCCCATCCCCTCTATCGTTCCCCCAGTCCCTCCAAGGCGGGGTCTACAGAAGGGCTTTTCTAGGGCCCCTGTCCTGGGGCAAGCCCGGGCGCGGTGGTATGACCGTCCCCTGACCGGGCCCTGACAAGGGGAGCCTAAGCTAGGGACATGGACCTGGAAAACCGGCTGGAGATGCTCTTGGAGCTCCACCCCGAATCCCTGGACCCCAGGGTGGCCGAAACCCTCATGGACGAGGTGCTGGCGGTTTTCCGCAAGCACCTCCCCCTCAGGAGCCTCGAGGGCCTGTTGGAGAAACGAGGGGCCACCTGGTCCTCCTGGTGGCCCTGGAGCTGGCCTAGGTCAAGAGGTGGACCAAAACCAGTCCCTTAAGGCCTCGGGCAGGCGGCGCAAAAGGAGGGTTACCTAGGGGCTACCAGGTAGCGGGCCTTGGGCCTAGGACTAAGAAGGGCTCTAAGCACCACCTCCGCCACCCTTTCTGGGAGCAGGCCCCTTTTGGCGCTGGCCCTGGCCATCTTGCGGGCCACCTCCAGGTAGCGGCCATACACCCCTTCCGTACCGGGAGGAGGGGGCTCCAAGTAGGTGGCCGCCCAGCGTTCCGAGCGTTCCCAGATAGGGGTGGCCACGGGCCCCGGTTCCACCAAGACCACCCTCACCCCAAAGGGAAGGAGCTCCACCCTCAGGGCATCCGCCAGGGCCTCGAGGGCAAACTTGCTGGCGGCGTAAGGCCCCATCAGGGGCAGGGCCACCAGGCCGGAAACGGAACCCATCAACACCACCCGCCCCTGGCCCTGGCGGAGGAGGGGAAGGAAAGCCTTCACCGTGGCCCAAGCCCCCAGGGCGTTCACCTCCCATGCCTGGCGGAAAACGGGAAGGGGAACCAGCTCCAAGGGGCCAGCCACCACGATGCCGGCGTTGGCCACCAGGCCGTCCAAACCCTCTTTCTCCAAAGCCTTCCGTGCCTTCAGAAGGCTTTCCTCCTGGGTCACATCCAGGAAAAGGGGCTCCACCCCCAACGCCTTAAGGGCCGCCGCATCCTCCGGTTTGCGCACTCCCCCATGGACCCGGAAGCCCTTTTGGGCCAAGAGTCGGGCCGTGGCCAGGCCGATGCCGCTACCCGCTCCCGTGATCAGCACGCGCCGCATAGGAAAAGCTTAAGGACCCCCGGCTGTCCAGGGGTCCCCGCAGCCTGCCGGACCCATGGCCCCTACTGGGCCACCACGCTCACCTTCAAGGCTATCGGCACCTCGGGGTGGGGCTTGTAGGTGAGGACGTACTCCCCCAGCTCCTTGATGGGCTTTTCCAGCACCAGGCGCTTGGGGTCAATGGTGATGCCGTGCTGCCGGGAAAGGGCTTCGGCGATATCCTTGGCGGTAACGGAGCCATAGATCTTGGTCTCCCCCGCCCGCACCGGGATGGTGAGGGTGAGGTTCTCCAGGATCTCCTTAAGACGCTCCGCCTCCGCCTTCCTCTCCGCCAGGCGCTTGGCCTGGGCGCGGATCTTGGCCTCCAGGGCCTTCAGGTTGCTCTCCGTGGCCAAGACCGCCAGGCCCCGGGGCAGGAGGTAGTTCTTGGCGTAGCCGGGCTTCACGTTCACCACCTGGCCCACATCGCCCAGGTTTTCCAGGGGTTCAAGCAGGATGACCTTCATGTCCACCCCCTATTTGCGCACCAGCTTCTCCGTGAAGGGAAGAAGCCCCAAAATCCTCGCCCGCTTGATGGTCCGGGCCAGGATGCGCTGCTCCTTGGCGGTGAGCCCCGTGCGGCGGCGGGGAAGGATCTTCCCCGTCTCCGACAGGAACCGCTTCAGCACCTCCACGTTGCGGTAGTCCTTCAGATCAAACTCCCCCAGGCTGGCCTTGACCTTGGCCTTCCTGGAAGGACGCTTCTGCGTCTCCTTCTTGGGTTTAGCGTTCTTCGTGCTCAAAACGGCAAATCCTCCTCCGGCGGGAAGTCTTCCAATCCTTCGTCAATGTCCACCCCACCCGTCTGGACAGAGCGCCCTGGCTCTTGGGGCCTGCTTCCGCCGGCTCTTTCAGGCCCACGGGTGGGTCGCTCCAACCTGAGGGCTTCCACACGGGTCTGGAAGCGCCTCTCCCCGGTGGAGCTGGTCCAGGAGTCGTTCACCAAACGGCCGATCACCAAAAGCCCCTCACCCCGCTTGAGCTCGGAGGCCCACTCGGCCAGGTCGCGCCAGGCCTGAACCTCTATGAAATGGGTCTTTTCCCCATCCGGCCCTTGGCCCGGACGGCGCTCGTTCACCGCCAGGCCCAGCCGGACCACCGCCGTCCCCTGGGGGGTGTAGCGCAGATCGGGATCGCGGGTGAGGTTACCCATGAGGATCACCTGGTTTAGGGCGTGGCGGAGCCTGGGCTGGCCCCGGGCATCCTCCACGGTTTCCCGCCCTCGGGCCTCCAGGGGATCGATGAAGTCCGCCCGGATCTGGAGCTCGCTCCGCCTCTCCCCATCCCGCTCCCACTGCCGGTACTCCAGCCGCCCCTCCACGAAGACCAGCTGGCCCCTTTCCAGGACGTCCCCCCACATCTCCGCCTGCCGCCCTAAAAGGCGCACCCGGTGGTACCAGGACACCTCCTTTTCCCCAGAGGCATCCCACAGGGTACCCTGGCCCGCGAGGCTTAGGTCCAAAATGGCCATGCCCCCAGGGGTGTAGCGCATGTCCGGACGGGCGGTAAGGGTTCCGATGAGAAATACCCGGTTCAGGCCTCGTGCCATGGGAACAGTTTACGCCTTGGCGAGGAAGGGCTCCTGAGTTTTCACCACCATGACCCGGCGCACGTTATCCCTTAGGCGAAGCTCCCGGGCTAGGTGGTTCACCCGGTCTTCGGGCATCTCCACCTGGTACCAGAGGAAGTAGCCCTGGGTGTCCTTGGCGATGGGGTAGGCCAGGCGGCGTACACCCCATTCCTCCACCTTCTCCACCCGAGCGCCGAAGGCCTCGAGGGCCTTACCGATGATCTCCTTCTCCAGGGCGAGCTGGGTCTGGTCCAGGTTGGGGCTCAGGATGATGTTCACCTCGTACTTGCGCATCCACACCTCCTTTCCGGGCCCGGCAGGCCGCACGAAGGATGATTATACCCTCTCTTCCCCCCCAAAAAAAGACCCAGGGGGCCCTAAGGCCCCCACCTGGCTCCGCGGGCAGGACTCGAACCTGCGACCAACCGGTTAACAGCCGGCCGCTCTACCAGCTGAGCTACCGCGGACCGACCGCACTAGGCACTATAGCAGGAGGCCCGGGGAAGCGTCAAGAAGAAGACCCCGGGAACCTCCCGGGGTCCGGCCCAAGCCTGGCCTAAAGCTTCTTTAGGGCCTGGGTGAGCTGGGTGAGGACGTTTTGCGCGTCGCCATAGAGCATCCGGGTGTTGTCGGCGTAGAAGAGCTCGTTCTCCACCCCAGCAAAGCCCTTGCCCTGGCCCCGCTTGATGACGATCACGTTCTTGGCCTTGTCCACGTCCAGGATGGGCATGCCGTAAAGGGGGCTTCCCGGGCGGCGGGCGGCGGGGTTCACCACGTCGTTGGCCCCGATCACCACCGCCACGTCCACGGTGGGGAACTCGGGGTTGATCTCCTCGAGGTCCTTGAGCTTGTCGTAATCCACCCCGGCCTCGGCCAGGAGCACGTTCATGTGCCCGGGCATCCGCCCCGCCACCGGGTGGATGGCGAACTTCACCTCCACCCCCTTGCTCTCCAGGAGGTCCGCCAGCTCCTTTACCTTGTGCTGGGCCTGGGAGAGGGCCATGCCATACCCCGGCACAAAGACCACCTTCCCCGCATAGGCCAGCATCACGGCGGCATCCTCCACGTCAATGGGCTTGAGGCTCCCCTTGACCTCCCCCGCCTCCTGCTCCACGCCAAACCCACCCATGAGTACGCTCATGACGGAGCGGTTCATGGCCCGGGCCATCAGCACGGTGAGAAGGGTACCCGCCGCCCCCACCAGGGTTCCCGCCACCATCAAGGCCGGGTTCCCCACGGCAAAACCCTCAAAGCCCACGGCCATGCCGGTAAAGGCGTTGTAGAAGGAGATGGCCACGGGCATGTCCCCGCCGCCGATGGGTAGGGTCATGAGAATGCCGAAAAGCAAAGCCAGGAGGAAGAAGAGCACGATGCTGAGGGTGGGATCGTTCCAGAGCAGGGAGAAGCCCAAGAGAACCGTGATGAGAAGGACCAGGGCGTTCACCACCTTCTGCCCGGGGAAAACGATGGGCCGGCTTTTCATGATTCCCTGAAGCTTGGCAAAGGCGATGAGGCTTCCCGTGAAGGCCACGCTCCCGATGAGGCCGCCCAGGATGGCCAAGGCCATGAGGCCCGGGTTCTCAAAGGCCCCCTTCAGGAGCTCCACCGCGGCGATGGTGGCCGCCGCACCCCCACCCATGCCGTTGTAGATGGCCACCATCTGGGGCATGTCGGTCATGGCCACCTTGACCGCCGCCCACCAAGCCACCACCGAGCCCACCAAGAGGGCGATGAGCATGAGGCCAAAGTTGTGCATCCCCGGCCAGAAGAAGGTGGCCACCACCGCCAAGGCCATGCCCCAGCCCGCCCACACGATGCCGCTTTTGGCGGTGGTGGGGTGGGCCATGCGCTTTAACCCCACGATGAAGAGGATGGCCACCACAAAGTAGGCTGCTTGGATGAGATCCATTACTGACCACCCCCCTTGCCCGGCTTTTTCTCAAACATCTCCAGCATGCGCACCGTCACCGCATACCCCCCGGCGGCGTTGGCCGCCCCCAGGATCACCCCCAGGAAGCCAATGAGCTTTTCCAAGCCAGTTTCCGCATGCCCCAAGACCACCATGGCCCCCACCACCACCACCCCGTGGATGAAGTTGGACCCCGACATCAAGGGGGTGTGGAGGATCACGGGCACCCGGGTGATGAGCTCGTAACCCAAGAAGGCCGTGAGCACAAAGATGTAAAGGGCAGACCAGAAGCCAAACTCCATCACGCACCTCCCACGAGGGCCTTGGTGGGCCCGTGCAGGATCTCGCCTTCCCTCATCAGAAGCGCTCCCTGGACGATCTCGTCCTCCCACTTGGGGGCGAACTCGCCCTTTTCTATAAGCAGGCCCGAAAGATTGAGAAGGTTCTTGGCGTACATCTCCGAGGCGTGTACGGAAAGCTCGCTGGGGAGGTTCAAGGGGCCATAGATCCTAACCCCCCTCACCTCCACCACCTCTCCGGGCTTGGTGAGGACGCAGTTACCCCCGCTTTCCGCGGCCAGATCCACCACCACCGTGCCCGGCTTCAAGCGCTCCACCATGTCCTCGGTGAGGAGGATGGGGGCCCGCCGGCCCGGGACCTGGGCGGTGGTGATGATGGCGTCCATCCCCGCCACGTGTTCCCGTAAGGCTTCGTGTTGGATGCGCTTTTCCTCCTCGGTGAGTTCGCGAGCGTAACCCCCCTCCCCTTCGGCACTGATGGGCAGCTCAATGGGCTTGGCCCCCAAGGAAAGGGCCTGCTCCACCGCCGCCTTGCGCACGTCGTAGGCGAACACCTGGGCCCCCAGGCGCTTGGCGGTGGCGATGGCCATGAGCCCCGCCACCCCCACCCCCATGACCATCACCTTGGCGGGGCGGATGGTACCCGCCGCGGTGGTAAGCATGGGGAAGAAGCGGGGGGAAAGCCTGGCGGCATGGATGGCCGCCAGATACCCCGCCACCGTGGCCTGGCTGGAAAGAGCGTCCATGCTCTGGGCCCGGGTGATGCGGGGGATGAGCTCCATGGCGATCACCGTGGCCTTCTTGGCCGATAGGGCCTTTACCAGGTCCAGGTTCTTGTGGGCCTGAACAAAACCCACCACAATGGCCCCAGGCTCCAGGGCCCCGATCAGGTCTTCCGGTGGCGGCTGGACAGTGAAGAGGAGATTGGCGCCCTTTAGGAGCTCTCCTCGCTCCACCACCTCCGCCCCTGCCTCCTGGTAAGCGGCGTCAAGATGATAGGCGCCTTCCCCAGCACCCTTTTCCACCCGTACCCTGGCCCCTCCCTTCACCAGGCGGGCCACCACCTCGGGCACCAGGGCTACCCTTCTTTCCCCTGGGGCCCTTTCCTTGGGAACCGCTATGGTCACCATAGGACCTCCTCCGCGCCAGTATACCAACGGCATCCATGGGCATCTGTCCTGAGCCTCGAGGCTGACCCACTGGTCAGAAGCAAGTCCTTATGGAAAAATGCCCCCATGCGGCCCTCGGGGCTCAAGATCGCCGCTGTACTGCTCTTGGGGATCTTCGCCATCAGCTTCGGGAGCATCCTGGTGCGCTTGGCCTTGGCCGCTTCCGGGGACAAGAGCCTAGCCTTCAGCCTGGTGATGAGCGCGGGAAGGATGGGCCTAGCCGCCTTGCTCCTCCTCCCGGGGTGGCGAAGACCCTTGGCTGGGCTGGCAGGGCTTCCCTATGCGGTGGCCGCCGGGGCCTTTTTGGCCCTACACTTTGCCCTTTGGATCACCTCCCTCTCCTACACCTCCGTGGCTGCCAGCACGGCTTTGGTGACCACCAACCCGGTTTGGATCACCTTCTTCGGCTGGCTTTTCTTCCGGGAAGCGCCCTCTTTCCTAACCCTCTTGGGCGTCGGCATAGCCCTCTTGGGAGGGTTGTTAATAGGTTTAGGGGATGCCCAAGGAGGCGGGGGCACCAATCCCCTCCTGGGGGACCTCCTGGCCCTCTTGGGAGCGGTGGCCGCCTCCTTATACTTCCTCCTGGGCCGGGAAGCCCAGAGGCGAGGCCTTTCTATTTTGGAGTATATCCGGGTGGCTTACACCACCGCAGCCCTCCTCCTCCTTCCCCTCCCCTACCTCTTTGGGGGTGGCTATGGGGACTACCCGCCTGCGGTCTACGGCTACATCCTCCTCATGGCCCTCCTGCCGCAACTGGTGGGGCACACCAGCTTCAACTGGGCCACCCGGTACATCCCCCCGGTCCTGGTCACCTTAGCCATCCTCTTTGAGCCGGTGGGGGCAAGCCTCCTAGCCTTCCTCCTCTTTGGGGAGCTTCCTGGGATTCCCGTGCTCCTGGGGGCCCTAGTCCTCTTGATAGGGGTGGGGATGGCCGTGGTGGGAGGGCGTAGGTGATCCACATCGCCTTAGCCGCCCTCCTCTGGGGCCTGGGTGGGGCCCTGGCCGGGCGGTTCATGGGAGAGATCCCCCCTTCGGTCCTCATTCCCTTGCGCTTTCTCCTCAGCTTCCTCCTGCTCCTTCCCCTGGTGCTTCGCTTCCCCCCGGCCGCCACGGAGTGGCCTAGGCTTGTTCAAGTGGGCCTGGCCCTTTCCGGAGCCCAGGCCTTTTACTACCTGGCCATCCACGCCACCACCGTGGCCACGGGAATCTTCCTCCAGTACCTGGCCCCGGCCCTCCTCACCCTCTACGCCCTCCTAAGGAGGGAAAGGCTTCCCGGCAAGGCGCTTTTGGGCGTGGCCCTAGCCCTTTTGGGGGCCTATGTGCTGGTGGTGGGGTCCAAGGGTTTCGCGGCAAGCCCCGTGGGGGTGGCTTATGGACTCCTTTCCGCCCTTTCCTTCGCCCTTTATGCGGCCTTTTCCCAGGGGCTAAAAACCCCGCCCCTGGTGAGCCTAGGCGTGGCCACAGGGGTGGGAAGCCTCCTTTCCCTACCGGTACTCTTGACCCACCTGTCCCAGATACTGGCCCTAAGGCCTGGGGACTGGGGGGCGGTGGGCTATCTGGTGGTCTTGGGCACGGTGGTGCCCTTTGGCCTTTTCCTCCTTGGGGTGCGCACGGTACCCGCCCGCAAGGCAACCCTCATCGCCATGCTGGAGCCGGTGGCGGGGGCGCTTTTCGCCTGGCCCCTGGCGGGGGAGCCCCTGAGCCTCGAGGCCCTCTTGGGCGGCACCCTCATCCTCCTCGGGGTCGCCCTGAACCGGAGGTGATATGGCAGCGCGGGTTTTCTTCCTCTTTACCCTGGGCTACTTCCTCTCCTACTTCTACCGCTCGGCCAACGCGGTCCTCTCCCAGGACCTCTCCCAGGACCTGGGCCTAAGTCCGGCGGAACTCGGCTTCATGACCAGCCTCTTTTATCTCTCCTTCGCCGCAGTCCAACTACCCTTAGGTGGCCTTCTAGACCGGTATGGCCCGAGGCTCATCACCCCGGCCCTCCTCCTTTTGGCCGCTTTGGGAAGCCTGGTCTTTGGCCTGGCGCAAAGCTTTCCCGTCCTGGCCCTGGGCCGGGCCCTCATCGGCATGGGGATGGCCGCGGCCCTCATGGGTTCCTTGAAGGCCTTTAGCCTGTGGTTTCCCAAAACCTACGCCACCGTCTCCACCCTTCTCGTGGGTCTAGGGGCCACGGGAGGGCTTTTGGCCGCCACCCCCTTAGCCTTGATGAAGGAAGTCCTAGGCTGGCGCGGGGTTTTCCTGCTGGGTGCAGGCGTGGTGGTCCTGGTGGCTCTCCTCATCCACCTGGGGGTACGGAACACCCCGCCGGGGGTTCCCTGGCCCAAAGGTGGGGGAGGAGGGGGGTTGGCGGAGGTCCTGGGCAATGCCAGGCTCCTGCGGGTAGCCTTCTTGGCCCTGGCCTTTGCGGGAAGCTTCCTGGCCCTGCAGACCCTTTGGGCCGGGGCTTACGCCTACGCCCTGGGCCTGGGAACCGTGGAGGTGGGGAACCTCCTCCTCCTCTACTCCGGGGGTGCGGTTTTGGGCTTCCTGGTTTCCGGCTACCTGGCCGACCGCCTGGGCACCGCCAGGGTGCTGGTGGGCGCTGCCTTTCTGTTCGCCTTGGGCCTAGCCCTTTCCCTCCTCAAGCTTTTGGCCGTGGCCTATCCCCTTATGGGCTTTTTCGGGGCCTTCAACATCCTCACCCTTACCCAAGCCCGGGAACTGGTCCCGCCCCACCTGGTGGGGCGGGGCACCACCTTGGTGAATCTCTTCGGCATCGGGGGGACCTTCCTCCTGCAGTGGGGGGTGGGGGTGGCGGTGGCAACCTTGGGATACGGCTTCGCCTTTGCCGGCCTTCTTGGCCTTTTGTTCCTGGCCCTTCTCCTTTACCGGCCCCTTCTCGGTTTGGGGAAAACCTTGGGGTGAAAAACTCCCGGACCCCATCCGGGCGCTTTTGCGGAAAAGGTACGGGCGTTCCCCAGGGCCCAAAAGTGGTATCCTTCCTAGGCCCTGAGCCCTCTTGGAGCACATCCCAGTTCTCCCATCAGGCGGCGAACTTTGTTATAGGACCTCGAGGCCTCTCGGGAATCCTTTGCGATTGGGGGCCGATTTCTGGCCTGTTAGCCAATGGCCCAGCCTGGGCAAAACTAACACTTTTGCGTTAAACTCCCTCCATGCTAGCCCAGGTGCGCAGCTACACCCTCTTCGGCCTGGACGCTATTCCGGTCACCGTGGAGGTGGATGTTAGCCCCGGGCTTCCCAGCTACGCCCTGGTGGGGCTACCAGATAAGGCGGTGGAGGAAAGCCGGGAAAGGGTCCGGGCGGCCCTCAAGAACTCCGGCTTCCCCTACCCCCAGGCCCGGGTAGTGGTGAACCTGGCTCCGGCGGAGTTGCGTAAGGAGGGAAGCCACTTTGACCTGCCCATCGCCTTGGGGCTTCTGGCCGCCCAGGGGGTGGTGCCTTTGGAAAGCCTCTCGGGCCTGGCGGTAGCGGGGGAGCTGGGCTT
Organism: Thermus albus; assembly: GCF_022760855.1. Lineage (NCBI taxonomy): Bacteria > Thermotogati > Deinococcota > Deinococci > Thermales > Thermaceae > Thermus > Thermus albus. The sequence continues at coordinate 4,873 of NZ_JAKTNR010000006.1, read as the reverse complement.
GGACGGTTCCTTGCGCCCGGTGCCCGGGGCGGTGAACCTGGCCCTGGGGGCATTGGGGGAGGGGAAAAGGCTCCTCCTTCCCCTGGAAAGCGCCAAGGAGGCCGCCTTGGTGGAGGGGGTGGAGGTCTACGGGGCGGAAAGCCTCCTGCAGGCGGTGGCCTACCTAAGGGGGGAGGAGGACCCAAAGAGGGCGGAGCCCGAGGACCCCGTGGCCGCCTTAGAGGTTTTGGACCTGCGGGACGTGAAGGGCCAGGCCAAGGCCAAAAGGGCCCTGGAGATCGCCGCCGCCGGTTACCACCACCTCCTCATGGTGGGAAGCCCGGGCTCGGGGAAGACCATGCTGTCCAGGCGCCTTCCCTTTCTGCTTCCCCCTTTGAGCCAGGAGGCGGCCCTCGAGGTGAGCCGCATCCACTCCGCCGCCGGGCAGGTCCTCAAGGGCCTGGTGCGCACGCCCCCCTTCCGCGCCCCCCACCACACGGTGAGCTACGCCGGCCTCATCGGGGGCGGGGCCATTCCCAAGCCGGGGGAGGTTTCCCTGGCCCACTGGGGGGTGCTTTTCCTGGATGAGTTCCCCGAGTTTTCCCGGGACGCCTTGGAGGCCCTGCGCCAACCCCTGGAGGACGGGGTGGTGACCGTTTCCCGGGCCAAGGCCAGCCTCACCTTCCCCGCCCGCTTCCTCCTGGTGGCGGCCATGAACCCCTGCCCCTGCGGCTGGTATGGGGATCCGGAAAGGGCCTGCACCTGCACCCCCACGGGCCGCCAGCGCTACGTGGGAAAGATTTCTGGGCCCCTTTTGGACCGCTTTGACCTGGTGGTGGAGGTGCCCCGCCTGACCCCCCAGGAACTGGCCCGGGCCCCCGAGGGGGAAAGCACCGAAACCGTGCGGGAGCGGGTCCTAAGGGCCCGGGAGAGGATGCTATCCCGCCAAGGCCGGCCCAACGGGGAGCTGGCGGGGAGGGCCTTGCGGGAACACGTGCGCTTAGGCCAAGGGGCGGAAGCCCTTCTCCAGGCGGCAGCCAAGCGGTTGCTCCTTTCCGCCAGAAGCTATGACCGCATTCTGCGGGTGGCCCGCACCATCGCGGACCTGCAAGGGGCCGAGGGGGTGGAGGAAGGCCACGTGGCCGAGGCCTTGGCCTACCGCAGAAACCTTTAACCCGCTTGGCTGGCCAGCCAGGGGATGAGGGCCTCCGCCGCCTGGAGGTTGGTGGCCAAGGGTACCCCGTGCACGTTGCACACCCGCATGAGGGCCTGCACATCGGGTTCATGGGGCTTGGGGGTGAGGGGGTCTTGGAAAAAGAGCACGCAAAGCACCTTCCCCTCTGCCACCTTCGCCCCGATCTGCATGTCCCCGCCCAAGGGGCCGGAAAGCACCCTTTTCACCCTTAGCCCGGTGGCCTCCCTTATGCGCCTTCCCGTGGTGCCCGTGGCCAGGAGGGGAAAGCGGGCGAGGAGCTCCCGGTGCCTTTGGCAGAAGGCCACCATATCGTCCTTTTGGGCATCGTGAGCGATGAGGGCTATGGCCTTCATGGGGCCATTGTATGCTCCAGGCCATGGAAGCCCTCACCTTCAAGGAGGCCCAAAGGCAGGTGGACGCCTGGATCGGGCAGTTTCAAGAGGGGTACTTCCCGCCCCTCCTCATGCTGGCCCGTCTAGTGGAGGAGCTTGGGGAAGTGGCCCGGGTTCTGGCCCACCGCCACGGGAAAAAGCCCAAGCCGGGGGAGGAGGAAGGGGATCTGGCCATGGAACTTGCCGACCTCCTCTTCGTCCTCATCTCCCTGGCCAACCGGGAAGGGATTGACCTGGAGGAGGCCTTCCTCAAGGCCATGGCCAAGTACCGGCACCGGGACGGAAGGCGTTGGACCCCAAAGGATCAAAGGCCGTAAAGGACCCGGTACTTCTCCTCCAGGTAGGTGAGGAAAGGCCCAACGCTAGGAGGCTCGCCGGTCACCCGCTCCACCAAGACCTTGGGCCGAAAGCGGCTTCCCTCGGCGTGGATCCTCCTCCGGGTCCAGTCCAAGAAGGGCCGGAAGTCCCCTCGGCGGAAGAGGGCCTCGAGGTCCCCAAGCTCCTCCTGGGCCTTCTGGAAGAACTGGGCGGCGTAGAGGTTACCCAGGGTGTAGGTGGGGAAGTAGCCGAAAAGCCCCCCGGACCAGTGCACGTCCTGCATCACCCCGTCCTTGTAGTCCTGGGGGGCCACCCCCAGGTAGGCCCGGTACCGCTCCGCCCAGGCCCCGGGGAGGTCCTCCAGGGAAAGCTCCTCCCGGAAGAGGGAAAGCTCCAGCTCCAGCCGTACCAGGATGTGCAGGTTATAGGTGACCTCGTCCGCCTCCACCCGGATGAGGGAAGGCTCCACGGCGTTGATGGCCCGGTGAAAGTCCTCCAGGGCCACGTCCCTGAGGCTTGGGAAAACCTCCTGGGCCCGGGGGAAGAACCGCTCCCAAAACCCCAAGGACCGGCCCACCAGGTTCTCCCAGGTGCGGCTTTGCGACTCGTGAACCCCTAAGGAAACCGCCTCCCCCCTGGGGGTCCCCCAGTGCTCCTTGGGCAGGCCCTGCTCGTAGAGGGCGTGGCCCATCTCGTGCAGGGTGCCGAAGATGCCGGCGTTGAAGAAGTCCTCGTAGTACCGGGTGGTGATGCGCACATCCCCGGGGCCGATGGAGATCTCAAAGGGGTGGGCGGTGGGGTCCAGGCGGCCGGCCTCAAGGTCGTAACCACAGGCGGCAAGGAGCTCCAGGGCAAAGGTCCGCTGGGCCTCCTTGGGATAGTGCCGGTGAAGGATGCCTGTATCGGGCCTCCTTCCACTCCCCAAAATGCGGTCCAAAAGCCCCTGAAGCCCCGCCCTAAGCCCAGCAAAAAGCCCCTCCAACTCCCGGGCCCGCATCCCCGGCTCAAACCCGTCTAAAAGGGCATCGTAGACCTCCCCATAGGGGGGGTCCCCGGGGGCTACGGGAAGGCTATGGAGGATCTCCGCCTTCTCCTTGGTGAGGGCAAACACCCGGCGCAAATAGGGTAAAAACCCCTGCCAGTCGTTCCTGGGCCGGGCCTCCTCCCAGTAGCTTTCCGCCTCGCTTTGCGCCAGGGCCAGCTCCACCGCAAGCCGCTCGGGAATGGCCCGGGCGCGCTCGTAGGCCTGCCGCCACTCCCTTACGTTCACCGCGGCATCGGAATGGGGGTCCCGCACCAGGGGAGAACCCTCCACCAGCGAAAGCCAGTCCCCGATCCTGGGGTCGGTAGCCCGCTGGTGGAGGAGCCGAGCCAAGGCCGCCATCTGCCTGGCCCGGTGTTCATGCCCCTTCTTGGGAATCATGGTGCGCTGGTCCCAAGCCGCCAAGGCCCCCAGGGAGGCCAGGTAGGCGGTTTCCCTTTGGAACTCCAAAAGCTCCCGATAAGCGGTTTCCGGCGTCACGGGAGCATCATACCCCTGGCCTTGTTAAAGCCCCATGAAACCCACCTGGTTCAAGCCAGCTCCTTGGGGGCTGACCTAGGCCTCCCATCCAAATAGAAGACTTTACTTATCTCTGACATTTACTTGTTATCATATGCTTATGAGACTGGCACTGACCCTAGCCCTAGGTCTTCTCACAGTAGGCCTTTTCAGTCTAGGAGGCACCTGGTCCCTGCTCGGGGTGGTCCTGTTCTTCCTCGTCGCCCTTCTCTTTGAAGAGGAAAGCCCCTCCAGCTCGCCGCCAAAGCCCTCAGGACAAGCTTAAAATGCCACCATGTGGCCTGCCTTTGCCTTCATCCTTGGCCTGGTGGTGGGCTCCTTCCTGAACGTGGTCATCCACCGCTTGCCCAAAGGGGAGTCCATCGTCTTCCCACCCTCCCGTTGCCCCGCCTGCGGGCACCGCCTGGCCCCCAAGGACTTGGTCCCCGTGCTCTCCTACCTGGCCCTTAGGGGGCGGTGCCGCTACTGCGCCCATCCCATAAGCCCTCGCTACCCCTTGGTGGAGGCCCTCACGGGCCTCCTCTTTGCCCTGGCCGCCTTCTTCTTTCCCCCCTCGCCCCAAGCCTTCCTCACCTTCGCCTTCCTGGCCCTTCTGGTGGCCCTTTCCTTCATAGACCTGGACACCTATGAGCTTCCCGATAGCCTCACCTATGGCCTCCTTTTCCTGGGGCTCCTTTCTGCCTACCTCCACTCTGGGGCCCCTACACCCCAGATGAACCACTCCTTTCCCCGCTCCTTTTCCCAAGCTCTGGATGGAAGCCTCCTGGCCGCCGGGGTCCTGGGTCTGGTGGCCGGGTACGGGGCCCTCCTCCTCAGGCGTTTCCGGGAGGGACGGGCCGAGGTCCCCGTGGGGCCCCACCAGGTGCACATGGCCGCCCTTTTTGGCGCCCTCTTGGGTCCTGGGGTAGGGATGGCCCTGGCCTTCCTCACCTGGGCCCTTTCGGGGCGCACGGGAAGGCCCGTGGTGCTTCCCGACCGGATCACCCTTCCCCTTCTACCCCTGGCCTGGGCCCTGGCCCCTTACCTGGGGGCCGACCTTCTTAGCACCTTGAAAGGCTCCCTTTTGAGCGCGGGAGGACTGGCGCTGGCCGGGGGGCTTTACTGGGCCCTTAGACCTCAAGAGGAAGGAGGGGAAGAGGAGGAACCCGTGGCCATGGGCTATGGGGATGTGAAGCTCCTGGGGGCCCTGGGGGCCTGGCTTGGGCTTTATAGCCTTCTCGCCCTTTTCCTGGGGGTGCTGGCCGGGGCCTTCTTTGGCCTAGCCTTCCGGCAGCGGAAGGTCCCCTTTGGCCCCTACCTGGCCTTAGGGGGGGTGGTGGCCTTCTTCTTTGGGGAGGCCTTGTGGCGGGCCTATCTGGCCTGGCTGGGGCTATAGTTAGAGAAAAGGGGGGTGTGGGGGGCTATAATCCCCCGGTTTTCAAACCGGGG
>NZ_JAKTNR010000005.1 GCF_022760855.1 Thermus albus | reverse complement strand
ATAGACACCTCCAAGCCCCAGCCTGCCCCCTCGCCTACCCCTCGTCCATGACCGGGATCAAGGGGTTTGCCGCCAGGCCAACTTCCACCTGCGCCCCTAAGGAGCGCTTCGGGGGATAAGCTCCTTGCTCGGCATCACACTCCGGAGCCCAAAGGAGGAGGAAACTAGGGCTATGGTCTACGTGAGAAAACCCTTACCCCCATACGCCCTCCGCACCCCAGGGGGTCAGAAGGTATACCTGCCGGAACTTAAAGGGAAGATCCTGGTTCTCCTGCGCCAGCCGGATCTAGCCCGGGCCCTGGCCACGCGACAGGAGGAGCTTTCCGCCCTCGAGGCCCAAGCCTATCTTCTTTCCCAAGAGGTTCGGGAAAGCCCCTTGCCCCTCCTTCTGGACCCCGAAGGGAAGCTGATCCAGGTTATCCCAGAACAGGGCGCCTTGATCGCCGACGCCTTTCTGGAGGTCTACCACCTGGGCCCGGTGCGGGACGCGGGGGAGATCTTAGAGTGGGTGCGCTTTGTCGGGTCACAGTGCCCGGAGTGCGTCCTGCCGGAGGCGGAATGGCTTTGAAGGTGAAGCGGGTCTACGAGCCCCCCGCACCAGAGGACGGGGTGCGGGTTTTGGTGGACCGCCTCTGGCCCCGGGGGCTTAGCAAGGAAAAGGCCCGGATAGACTGGTGGGCCAAGGAACTTGCTCCCTCCGACGCTCTCCGCCGCTTCTTCGCCCACGACCCCCAAAGGTATGCGGAGTTCCTCCGCCGCTACCGAAAGGAACTGGAAGGCAACCCCGACTTGGAGCGCCTTAAAGCCCTGAGCCGGGAAAAGACCGTGACCCTCCTCTTCGGCGCCAGGGAAGAACGCTACAACAACGCAAGGGCCCTGCTGGAGATCCTGGGTCAGGAGCCATAAACCTCCCCTTTGACCCTTAACCGGCTTGGCCCCTTGACAGGGCCAGGTTGTCGGGGTATTATTTAGCAGTCCTAAGGAGGCGTCCATGGAGATTCCCGGTTACCGCTATGGCGACCCAGACCTGGCTCCCTCCCCTCTGAGCCCGGAAGAGCTAAACCAGCTCAAGACCGCCCTTATGTGGAGCGCGGAGGACGAGGAAGCCCTAAGGCAAGCGGGCGAGGTCCTCAAGGACCAGGTGGAGGAGGTCTTGGACCTCTGGTACGGATTCGTGGGCAGCCACCCCCATCTCCTCCACTACTTCACCGGTCCCGACGGTAAGCCCATCCCCGAGTATCTGGAAAGAGTGCGAAAACGCTTCGGCCAGTGGATCCTGGACACCTGCTTCCGCCCCCATGATGAGGACTGGCTCCGCTACCAGGAGGAGATCGGGCTTCGCCACCACCGCACTAAGAAGAACCAGACGGATAAGGTGGACTCCGTGCCCCAGGTACCCTTGCGCTACCTCATCGCCTTCATCTACCCCATCACCGCCACCCTAAAGCCCTTTTTGGCCAGGAAGGGCCACCCGCCGGAGGTGGTGGAGAGAATGCACCAGGCCTGGTTTAAGGCCGTCGTCCTCCAGGTGGCCCTCTGGAGCCACCCCTACACCAAGGAAGGGGATTTTTAAGGAGGTAACATATGCGGGCGAAGGTACCGGTTCTCCTCGGCCTTGTGGCCTTAGGTCTATGGGTCCTGGCCCAGTACCAGTACGGCGGGGGCCAAGCCCAGCCCCCCTTTCCCTACCCGGAGGGCTACCGCCTCTGGACCCACGTGAAGAGCATGGAGCTCAAGCCCGGCCATCCCCTTTTCCAGAGCTTCGGCGGCCTGCACCACATCTATGTGAACCAGGTTGGGCTAAAGACCTACCTGGAGGGCAAAAAGGACCCCTTCCCCAAGGGCACGGTCATCGTCTTTGACCTCCTCGAAGTCAAGGAGGAAGGAAACGCCCTGCAAGAAGGCCCCAGGAAGCTCATCGGGGTAATGGTCAAGGACCCGGAGCGATACGCCACCACGGGAGGTTGGGGGTATTACGCCTTCGGACCCGACAAGAAGCCCTTAAGCATAAACCCCGCCTCCTGCCACACCTGCCACCAAGGGGCGGCCAACACCGACTTTGTCTTTAGCGGTTTCCGACCTTAAGATGAAAGGGTGGAGGCTTCGCAAGGGGAACGCCGCCAGGAAAAGCTCCTCGCCCTTCTAGAGCGCGTGGCCCAGGTGGAGCGGGCCCTCCTCACCCGGCAGGCCTTCCGCCTGGGCCTCACCGCTTTGCAAGCCCAGCTTCTCCTGCACCTTTCCGAGAGGCCCCATGGGGTGGTGGCCTTGGCCGAGCTGCTCTCCCTCACCCCCGCCACGGTGAGCGAGGCCCTAAGCAGCCTGGAGGACAAAGGCCTGTTAACCCGGTCCAAGGACGAGCGGGATGGCCGGCGCTGGATCTTAAAACCCACGGAAGAAGGGCTTAGCCTGGTCCGCGCCCTAAAGGCCTACGCAGGCCCCTTGCGCCAGGCCCTCACCCAAGTACCCCACCAAGAGGAGCTGCTTTTAGGGCTAATGGAGCTTCTGGCGAGGCTGGTGCTCCGAGGGACGGTGCCCGAGACAGGTCTTTGCCTCACCTGCCGCCACCTGCGGCGGGATGCTGCGCCCCAAGGGCAAACACACGGGCGCGGGCAAGAAGAGGGTTTCTTTTGCGCGCTTTTGGGCCTAGCCCTGGAGCCTTGGGACCTCCGCCTTTCCTGTCCGGACCACGCCCCCGCCTAGGCCTTCATGCCGTTTCGCGCTATGCCCTGACCTGGCTAAGGCCAGGTCAGGGTGGAGCGGTATCATACCCCTTTCCCGTATATCCTTCCCTGAGTTCCCCCGAGTTCTCGGCCACCCCAAGGCGTTTTCCGGGGCCCCCACCCTGGCTTGGGCCAGGGTGGGGTGGTATCACCCCACCGCAGGCGCCTTCCCGACCCTCCCCAGCCAAGCGGGGGGCACGTAGGCGCACCGGGGCTCACTGGCCAGGTGGTCGCCGGTTTCCGCATAGGCCCTGGCCCGGCTTCCCCCGCACACATAGCGGTACTCGCAGACCCCGCACTTCCCCTTCAGCAAGTCCTTGTTGCGGAGTTCTTGGAAAAGAGGGCTTTCCCGGTAGATGGCCAGAAGGGGTTTCTCCCGGATGTTTCCGGCATATATCGGCAAGAACCCCGAGGGGGCCACATCCCCGGTAGCCGAAACAAAGACAAAGCCATTGCCGTCGGTAACCCCCAGGCGGGAATGCTCCATGCCATCCTGAAAGTACTCCTGGTGAAGGCTCTCCCCGGCCGCCAAAGCCCGGTCTCCTTGCCCCTCCTCCTTGCGCCTTTGCAGCACCACCCGGCGGAAGTGATGGGCCTCGGTGGTCTTCACGTGGAAGGGATAGGTCCGGGAGACGTCGTAGAGCCAGTGGAGAACCTCCTCAAACTGCCGGGCGGTAAGCTGGCGCAAAAGAGCCCCGCGCCCTACCGGGACCAGAAAAAATAGACTCCAAAGAACCACGCCCTTCTCCGCCAGGAGATCGGGCAAGGCCTTTATCTCCGGCCAGTTCTCCCGGGTGACGGTGGTGTTCACCTGGGTGGGGAGCCCCGCCTCCTTGGCCCAGTCCAAAGCCGCAAGGGTACGGGCAAAGGTGCCTTCCTCTCCCCTGAAAGCATCGTGGCTTTGGCGGCTTGCCCCGTCCAGGGAAAGGGCCAGGCGGGTCACCCCCGCCTCCTTGAGCAGGAATACCCGCTCACGGGTAAGGAGGGGGGTAGCCGCCGGGGTGAGGCCCACCTTGAGGCCTAACTCCCGGGCCGCTTGAATGAGGAGGGGCAGGTCGGAACGGGCCAAAGGATCCCCCCCGGTGAGGAGGAGAAGGGGCTTGGGGCGGTAGGTGGCGACTTCTTCTATGAGCCTTAAGCCCTCCTCCGTAGAAAGTTCCCCGGGCAGGGGGTGAGGCATAGCCGAGGCCCGGCAGTGGCGGCAGGCGAGAAGGCAGGCGTTGGTCACCTCCCAGGCCACCAGATAGGGGTACTGGGCAAACTCCGGACGTTCCATGGAAACAGGTTAACCGGGAAGCGGGGTTACCGGGCCATGACCCAGATCAAGGAATGAGGGCCAGGCGCAGCCGAAGCCTCTTCGCGAGGGTCCGAACCGGTACCCGGCACTTGGGGGCTAGGGGGAGGGCCTAGGCCCTCCCCCTTCTTTTGGCTGAAGGGTTCAGTAGATATCGTAAGCGGTATTGTACACGTTGAACTTTCCCGTGGGAGTGCGCACCCAGTCCCCGGTGATACGGGTTTTCTCCTTAAGGGTCAGAGCGTCGTAAACCACGATGAAGGTGGGCGTGTCCTTGGAGCCCCAGGCGGAAACCCAGATCTCGGTACCCCCCTTGTTGAATTCAGGGTGCACCATGCGGGCCTTAAGCTCCTGAGCCCCCGGCACTTCCCAGCATTTGGCCACCTCCAGCTTGCGCTTATCTATGGCGCAGAGGCTAGCCGCAGCCTGGGGGCTTGGGCTCATGGGGAAGTCCACGAGGACCCAGGGGCTATTGGGATGGGCCTTGATGAAAAGGGTACCGGTGTAGGGCAGGGTGATCCGCTTGACCACCTTCCAGGCGTACTGGGGATGCTTCTCGGGATCCACGCCCAGCACGGTAACCTCGGGGCTACCGATATTCCCCGTGGCCCAAACCGGCCCGTAGGTGGGGTGCTCCCAGTTGGAGCCCCGGCCCGGGTGGGGCCTTACCCCGGCCTCCACCTCGGCCACGAACTCCCGGGTCTTGGTATCTATAACGATGAGCTTGTTGAGCGCATTGGCCGCTACGATGAAATAGCGCTTCAAGGCCCAGCCCCCGTCATGGAGGAAAAGCTCTGTGTCAATCATCGTAATAGGCATGGGCCGGCCCTTCTTGTCCAGGTGCGAATAGTCCACTAGCCAGGTCTGGCCGGACTCCTTGAGGTTCACGATCCACTCGGGGTTGAAATGGCTAGCCACGATGGCCGCTACCCGGGCCTCCGTAACAAACTCCCCAGCCCCCTTGGCATAAGACATGGTGGAGACCATCTTAAGGGGCTCGAGGGTCAGCCCGTCCAGGACCACCATGGTAGGCGGCCAGTAGCACCCTACCACCGCGTACTTGTCCTCGTAGCCCTTAAACTTGCTGGACTCAATGGAACGGGCATCCAGGCAAGGCTTGGACTCGGCCACCACCTGGGGCGGGTCCATCCAGAGGTCTATGAGGCTAGCCTTACCGTCCCGTCCGATGGCCATAAAATACCGGCCCGTGGCCGAGGACCGCAGGATGTGGGTGGCAAAACCCGTGGGCACAATGGTGACCAGCTCCTTCTTATCCCCATCGATGATGGCCACCTGACCGGTATCCCGTAGCACTTGGCCGAAGAAGTTTTGCCAGTTACGCCCATGGAGGGGGCGAATGGGCCGCTTCTCCGGGGGCACATGCACCTTCCAGGTCTTCTTTATCTCCTCGTAGGTAGGAATGGGTGGCGCAGGAGGTTCCTCTAAAAGGAAGCGGGCCACGAGCTCCGTATCCTTCTCGCTCAGGATTCCCTGCCGCCCCCAGTCGGGCATCCCTCTGGGCAAGCCCCCAAATATCACCGCCTTCAAATACTCCAGGCCCTTTTCCGCCATCTTCTTGGGATCCAGGGCCGGACCCGTAGCCCCCTTGCGCAACACCCCGTGGCACCCGGCGCAGCGGTCAAAGTAAATCTTTGCCGCCTGCTCCCTCTCCCCCGGGCTAAGGGGTGCGGGAGCCTGGGCCAAGGCCAAGGCACCCACAATCAACACACCTAATAAAGCCCACCTCCTGCTCATACCTCTCACCTCCGTCAAAATTAGGATGACGCTATCCGAGTAAGCTGTGTCAAGGTGAAGATGTCCCGCGACTGATGTAAGGTATAAATGCCCTACCCCTAAAGTCCCCACAAAACTTCCCACATAGAACCCCAAAGCCGGACCCCCTTAGGAGCCCGGCCGCAGGAGGGGAAGGCTAGGCAGCGTGCTCCCTCTCGTGGAAGGTGGTCACCACCCACCACATCCCCTGGGGGATGAAGAGGTACACCACCGAGCTAAAGGCGATCAAATACTTCCAGAATGGGTCCAGATGGGGCGGCAGGATCATGCCCAAAGCCCCGAGGGCCTGCAAGGCGGCAAAGAGGTAGGAAAAGGCGACGATGGAAGGCCTCCTTAGCATCCGCCCCAGGGCGTAGAACATGGCGTAGAAACCCGCGGCGGAAACCATGAGCATCCCATAGAGCATCAGGTCCCGCACCGCCTCGCTAGTCATGGGCCCCCACCTCCTTGGCCACCTTGGCCTCGCCCCTGCCGATGGTGACCAGGTCCCAGAGGAGAACCAGGTAGCTCACCAGGAAGAAAACCCCAAAGACGAAGCGCCAGACCATGCCGTTTTGGAACCAGGGGTGCTGCTGAGCGTCCATGTAAGCCTGCCAGGTGCTGCCCCCGATGGCCCGTTCCACCATGGTCTGGGTGAAGCCGGCGATGGTCATGGCCGCGGACATGCCGAAGATACCGATGACCATCAGCACAAAAGCCCACTTCCAGAGCTTGGAGTCAAAGCGGGGCAGGTCAGGCCGCCTCACCTGGTGTAGGGCCATATAGATCACCGTCAGGATGGCGGTGACGTAGGCCCCGAAGAAGGCCAGGTGTCCGTGGGCTGCAGCCAGCTGGGTACCGTGGGAGTAAAGGTTGATCTGGGGCAGGGTCTGCATGAACCCCCAAACCCCGGCGCCGATGAAGTTGCCGAAGGCCTGGGCAATGGCCCAGAAGAGGGCGGGCTGGTTCACGGTCTGCATGCGGTGCACCCCGGCGTCGTAGACCGCATGGACCACCATGGCCACCAGGGGAATGGGCTCCAAGGCGCTGAAGAAACCACCCAGGCCCAGCCAGTACTCCGGGGTGCCGATCCAGAAGTAGTGGTGCCCTAGACCTAGGATCCCGGTGCCGAAGACCAGGGCCACCTCGAGGTAAAGCCAGGTTTCCACAATGCGCCTAGGGGTTCCCAAAAGGTGCATCAGGGCCATGGCCATGATGGACCCCACCAGCACCTCCCAGGTGGCCTCCACCCAAAGGTGCACCACCCACCACCAGAAGTACTGGTCCATGGAGACGTTGGGGGTGTATTGCATGCCCGCCATATAGAGCCCGGCCAGGGCCACCAGGTCAAACATAAGGACGGCAGCTACCCCGGTGATGCGCTGGGCCTTAAGGGCTGTAGCCACCACGTTGTAAAGGAAGATGACCATCACCGCCACGATACCGAAATCGGCCCAGCGGGGGGCTTCTATGTACTCCCGCCCCTCGGTGATGAACCACAGGGTAAAGGCGTTGCCCGGCCCATACTGGACCAGGAGGTAGACCAATACCACGATGCCCACCGCGGCGATGAGGGTGACGAAGGCAAAGCGGGCAAGCCGGATACCCACCACCTCGCGCCCCAGCTCCATGGGCAAAAACCAATACACCGATCCCATAAAGCCCAAAAGAAGCCAGACGATCATGGCGTTGATGTGGAGCATCCGGTTGGTCATGAAGTTGAGCTTGCCGTAGAGAAAATTGGGATCCAGGTACTGCCAAGCCGCCAGCAAACCGAAAAGGACCTGGGCCCCAAACAGGGCCAAGGCCACCCAGAAATACCAAAGGGCCAACTTCTGGGACTCGTAAAGCTTTCCTTGCGGTAAAGCCTGGGTCATGGGGCACCTCCTATTCCACCCCGGCGAACCGGTCCGGGAACCCGTTGGTGTCTATGGCCGACATCCACTTTAAGAAGGCCACCAAGGCTTTGGCCTCCTCCTCGCTCAAGCCTAAGTTGGGCATCCGGCGGACAAAGGTGGGGTAGCGGTCCGGATGCTGGAGCCATTCCGCCATAGCCTCTTCCTTGGTGGCCTTCCCGGTCATGCCCTTGACCATGCTCTCCCATTTGGGGTCCAACCAAGCACGGGTGAGGTCCGGGGCGAAATAGGCCCCGTTGCCCAAGAGGGTGTGGCAGTCCATGCAGTTGCGGCTCTGCAGAGTCATCTTACCCTTGTTCACCAGGGCGTAAGCCTCTTGCTCGCTCCAGACCTTGCCGAAAAACCCCACCTCTTCCCCTATGACCGGGATATCCCGTCGCTTCTCATAGTCCCGTTTGAGGCCAATGGCCTTGTTGATCACGGTATAGGCCGGCACCCTAGCCGAGCCCTCCCGGATCTGGTTCAGGGAGTCAATGGTCAGATAAACCAGGATCCCGGTCATGATCAAGGAGCTGACCACGGCCGCATTACGCCAAAAGCGGGGCTCCAGCCACCCGGACCCCCGGGAAAGCCATAAGGTGAGGACCACGGTGGCGAAGAGGGCCCCAATGGTGGTTTCTATCCAGCCGATCTCCATACCCTAACCTCCTTTCACCTCCAACTCATAAACTCGGATACCCCACACGCAGTTTCCATGACCTAGGTCAAGGGCAAATGTCCCCAGGGGATTCCTCCAAGGGCGCCCAGAGGCTTTAGACCGGTATCTCGGGGTTATTGAGGATGGGTCCACTGGCTTAAAGGCTCATCAATACGCGTGTTTTCGTTTCCCTGGCCCCACTTGGGGTGGCTAAGGGTTCGGATCTAGGGCCCCCGCATCATGCCAGCACGCGCGTTCCCTCTCCCGCAGGCCAGAGGCAGTCCATTCATAAACCCTCTTTCGTCTTCTAGGAGAACTGCCTTAAGCCCGGGGATCAGGTAATATCATGAGGTATCATGAGGCTAGCCTTCTTGGTCATGGGCTTGCTCTTCACCGGGTTGGGTTTCCTGGGGGCTCTCCTTCCCATCCTCCCCTCTACTCCTTTTTTTCTGGTCGCAGCCTATCTCTTCTCCCGAAGCCACCCCCGCCTCGAGGCCTGGCTCCTCTCCCTGCCCCAGGTGGGTCCCCTGGTAAAAAACTATAGGGAAGGCCGGGGCATCCCTAAGAAAACCAAGATTTGGGCCACGGCCTTGGCCTTGGGGGCAGCGGGCATAAGCGTCTATGGTCTCCCCCACATCTTAGGCCAGGTGGCCGTGCTCCTCCTCATCGCCTACGGCGTGTATTTCATCTGGAGACGGGTACCCACCCTAATGCCGGTGGTCCACCAGGAAGGCCCAAAAGGCCAAGACTCCCTAAAGGGTTAAAGGCCTATCGGGACATCCACCTATAACCATCGGCTCTCCCCAAGCCACAGAAATGGATCCTTCCGACCACCCCAGGGGTAAATCCCCTGGGGCTTACCATGTAACCATGCCGATGCGAAGCCTCTTAAGGCGCGAGGAATCCTACGCCCTTCATGCGCTTTTGCTCCTAGCGGAAGAGCCTGGGCTTAGCGCCGCGGAGATCGCCCTCAAGCTCAAAGCTCCCCCTGCCTTTATGGCCAAGGTCCTTTCCAAGCTGGCCAAAGCAGGCCTGGTGGAAAGCCGCATGGGCCGGGCGGGAGGGGCATGGCTCAAGGTTCCCCCGGAGGAGATCACCCTCCTTCAGGTGATGGAAAGCCTCTCCGGCCCGGTGGTCATAGATCCCTGCACCACCCTGAAGCGTTGCCCCACGGAGGAAAGGCGAGGGTTCTGCTACCTCAAGCCCAGCCTGGTGCGCATGAACCAAGAGATCCGCCAGGCCCTGGCGGGCTTTACCTTGAAGGATCATTTGCCTAAGTCCACCCAGGCCACTTGACCCAGGTCATGGCGAACTAACCCCCTAGGCGCCCAGCATAAAGGGGTATGGTGGAACTCACCTTGAGGAGTACGGTAAACGAGGTCCTCCAACGCCATCCGGAAGCGGTAAAGCTGCTTAACGAGATGGGTATAGATACCTGCTGCGGCGGGGCCGATTCCCTGGAAGAGGCCGCCCGCCAAGCGGGGAAAAAGCCCGAAGAGGTGCTGAAGGCACTTCTAGCCTTTTTGGGAGGGCAGGAATGAACCTTATCCAGAAAGCCCACTACGGCGAGATCCGCGGGGTGGAACTCCTAGCCGACCACCCGGAAGTGCGCCTGGTCCTCTTCAGCCTGCAAAAGGGGCAGGAGGTACGGGGCAAAGGGGAGCCAAGGGTGCACCTGCTTTGCCTCGAGGGCCAGGGTACCCTATGGGCTGGGGAACGGACCTTCCCCGCCACCCCCGGCACCCTCGTGGCCGCAGAACCTGGGGAGGCCCACGGCGCTAGGGCTGGGGAAGAAACCTTTTTGGTGCTTGGCATCATCACCCCAAGACCATGATCCCGGCAAGCCGGCTGGCCCTCACCACGGCCCTCCTCTGGTTCCTAGCCGCCAACTTGGTGGGCCTCTTCCTTGGCCTCGGCGCGCTGCCCTTCACCTGGCGGCCCGCCCACGCCCACATGCAGCTACTGGGCTTCGTGAGCCTTATGATCTATGGGGTAGCCTACCACGCCCTGCCCCGGTTTCGGGGGGTAGTCTTCCGCAGGCCAGGGCTCGCCCTCTTCCAGGTGTTCCTGGCCAACCTAGGGCTTTTGGGTATGGCCTTGGCCTGGGGCCTGGGGCTAGAAGCCCCCATCTGGGGGCTCTTCGCTACCCTCTCGGCCTTGGCTAGCGCCCTCTTTGCCCTCTTGATGTTGGAGGTACTCTGGAGCTAAGGAGCCTATAAGGCTTACCTGTGGGAAGCCTATGCGCACGGCCAGCATCCCCCTTAAATCGGTAGCCCTGCCCACGGAGCACGGGGGCTGGGGGTTTACCCTGGAGCCCATCCTCCTGGGCCTCCTCCTCTCCCCAGGCCCCCACACCCTCGGGCTTGGCCTCTTAGGACTCTTCGGCTTCCTAGCCCGGCATCCCTTGAAGCTGGTCTACCAGGACCTTAGGAAGGGGAAGCGCTACCCCCGCACCCGCTTGGCCCTCAGGGTGGGTGGGATTTACCTGGCCTTGGCCCTCCTGGGCCTACTCCTCACCGCCTTCACCGCCCAAGGACCCTTCCTCGTTCCCTTACTTTTGGCCTTGCCCTTAGGGGCCTACATGCTCTGGGCGGATACGCAAAACCGTTCCCGCGAACTTTTCCCCGAAATAGCCGCTGCTTTCGCCATGGCCTCCTTGGCCCCAGCAGGGGTCCTGGCGGGAGGCTTGGGGCCGGAGATCGCTTTGGGGAGCTTTCTCGCCCTGGCCTTCAGGGACCTAGCCGCCCTCTACTACGCCCGCACCCAGGTGCTGAGGACCCGAGGCATAAGCCCAAAGCGCTACCCCGCCTACATCGCCCTTTGGTCCAGCGCCTTCCTCGCTTTCTTCCTCCAAGGCCAGGGGCTCCTTCCCCCTAGCGCCTCCCTCGCCCTTTGCCTTCTGGCCCTCTATGGCAGCCTGGCCCTCCTCAGGCCCCCGGTGGAGGCCAGGATTATCGGCTGGACCCAGATGGGGTTTGGGCTTTTGCTGGTCCTGGCCACCGCCCTCGGTTACACCCTCCAGGGCCTTCCCACCCTCCTCCTTGGGGTACCAGCCCTGCACCGGCTTCTGGGGTGGGCCTTGGTGGGGTTTGCTTTTCTTTCGGGTCTCTATCTTCTTTGGCGAAGGGAAGCGGGTAGGCCCATCCGCATCTTGGTGGGCCTCTATGACCTGAATGCCCTCCTGGGCCTCCTCTACCTAGCCTTCGTTTGGAAGCCCCTTCCCCACCCCATCCTGGCCATCACAGGGGTGGTCCTCCTCCACCTCCTCCTGAAGAAACCCTACCCCTGGCCTGGAATAGGCTTTCTAGTCTTGGGGCTTTTGCTCCTATGGCACTGAGGGGAATGGTGGAAGAGGGCACCCTCCCCCATCCCCATCGCGGGAAAATGGACGCATGAGGAACAGGTGGGGTGTCCTCCTCCTTCCCCTGGCCCTGGCCCTCTACGGGCTTTGGAGCCATCCACCCAGGCTTGAGGCGGCATCGCAGCCAGCCACCTATGAGCTAGCCCAGGCGCCCCCAGAACGCTTACAGGAGGTGTATGCCAAGGCCCACCCCGCCGTCTTGCGCATAGACGGTCCCGAAGGAAGCCGGGGCACAGGGTTCTTCTACCGGGAAGGCCTGGTCCTCACCGCCTACCACGTGGTGGCGGAGGGAGGGCCCTACACCCTGGTGCTTGCCAACCGCAAGCGGGCCACGGCCACCCTTTTGGGCTTCGCCGAGCCCCTGGACCTGGCGGTCCTGGCCACGGAGGCCCAGGCCCCTGCCCTTCTTCCCCTGGAAACGACAAGGCACCTTCAAGTGGGAGAGGCCGTCTTGCACATCGGCAACGGACGAGGCCAGTTCATCGCCCCCCGTTACGGGCGCATCACCAAAGTTTCCGTAGACCCCTCCCCCTTCCTGCCCCAGGGCCTGGTGGAGACCAGTCTGCCCCTCTCCCCGGGGGACTCGGGGGGGCCGGTGGTGGACCTCGAGGGGAAAGCGGTGGGCATAGCGGTGGCCATCGGCCAGACGGAGGAGGGCTTTAGGAGTTTCTTCACACCCCTTCTGGACCGGGGCCTGGTCCTAGCCGGGCTCGAGCAGGGTCAAAGAAGCCACTGGCCGTACCTGGGCCTAAGGGGCCCCAGGGCCCTTACCCCAGAGCTGGCAAGGGAGCTGGGCCTGCCCCCAGGGGGGGTGCTGGCGGGGGAGGTGGTGCTGGGCGGGGCCGCCCACCGAGCCGGGCTTAAAGGCCTGGAATCAGGAGGGGTGCCCGATGTGATCCTCGAGGTGAACCGCACCCCGGTGAACAGCTTTGAGGAGCTCCTTAGGGAGGTGCGCCGCCACCAGGTGGGGGACCGGGTCCTTCTCACCGTGCGCCGGGGCGGGGAGGTCTTCCAGGTGGAAGTGGAGCTCGCCCCCTTTCCCGGGCGGTAGTCAAGCCACGAGTTCCCGGTAAGCGGGTATCCCCGGTGCGCTTCCCGAAAGGAGCACCGCCCGGGCGATGGCCCGGGCTACGGCATCGGCGGCGTGGGCCCCCAGGCGCAAAAGGGTGTAAGGGTCCACTCCTTTCCCTTCCCCCAAGGCCAAGGCGAAGACCACGTCTCCGTCAAAGGGGGTGTGCGCAGGGCGAATAGCCCTGGCGATCCCGTCCTGGGCCATGATGGCAAGCCTCCTGGCCTGGGCCTTGCTTAGGGGAGCGTCCGTGGCCACCACCGCCAAGGTGGTGTTCTGGCCGAGGAGAAAGGGAAAGCGGTAGTCCTCCGGGTTTCCCCGGTAACGGGAACGATCCGGGAGCAAGGCCCTCTCCCCTTCCGCCAAAAGGTCTTCCCCGTAAAGCCTTCCCGTAAGAGGGTCAAAAGGACGGCCCAGGCTGTTCACCGCCACCAGGGCCATGACCCGGTAGCCCTCTTCCAGAAGGTACCCCGCTAGACCCACCCCGCCCTTTACCCCGCCCGCCACGGCCCCGGTGCCCGCTCCCACGCCCCCTTCCTCCACCACTTCCCCCGCAGCCAGGGCCGCCTGGTAGCCGGCTTCCGTCCCCGGCGGGCGGTGGACTTTTCCCCGGCCCAGGTCGTAGAGGACCGCGGCAGGCACGATGGGCACCACGCCCCCCGGGGTGGGAAAGCCCCTTTTCCTTTCCGCCAGGTAGCGCACGACCCCATCCGCCGCCCTCAGGCCAAAGGCGCTTCCCCCGGTGAGGAGGACGGCATGCACCCTTTCCACGGTGTTTTCCGGCAGGAGAAGGTCCGTCTCCCGGGTGCCGGGGGCTGCCCCCCGCACGTCCACCGCCCCTACCGCCCCTTCCTCCACCAGGACCACGGTGGCGCCGGTCAGGGCCTCGAGGTCGGTGAAATGCCCTATCCGAATCCCCGAAAGAAGGGCCCCTTTGCCCCACAAGGCTTCCGCCATAAGGCCAGTATGGATTAGGCTGAAGGGCAGAACAAGGAGGGAGTATGTGGGAGTACCTGATCCACGGCGAGCCTTCCCCCAACATCCAAGCCCTTCTAGAGGGTCTTGGGGAGGCCCTGGAAGCCCTGGGTTTTCGCTACAACCCGAAATCCGAGGCCCCCAATCTGGTGCTGAACGCCATTTCCCCGGAGAACCCTCGCCCCTACCGGCGAAGGGCCCAGGCCACCTTTGTGGCCTCGGTGCTGGAGCTTCCCGCTTTCCCCCAAGACCCTCTGAAAGACCTCTACCCTTTCCTGGTCCGTGCCCTCTCCAACGTTCTCCTGGCCTACGTGCCCAGCCAAGGGGTCAAGTTCCTCACCCTGGAGCTAGGCCACTACGATGAGCCCAACGGCGAGGGGTTTTTTGCGCGGGTGGCCGCGCGTCTAAGGCCCATCGCCTGTAGCCGCCTGGTCATCAACAACGTCTTCCACACCGACCTGGAGCCCGAACTCTGGCAAGGGGATGAACTTACGGAAAGCATGTACCGGGCGGGGAAAAAACTCAAGGAGTGGGACCTTCTTCCCGCCCCCTTCCCCATTGAGGAAATCCTTTCCCCCGAGGACCTCCGCCACGTGAAGCGCCTCTACGGTATCGGCGGGCTTTCCTACGGCAACCTCTCCGTACGCAAGGACGAGCGCCGCTTCTGGATGTCGGCAAGCGGCGTGGACAAGGCCAACCTCAAGGAGATCGGCCGCGACATCCTCATGGTGAAGGACTACGACCCCGAGCAAAACGCCATCCTCCTCTCCGTGCCTCCCCACGTGGAACCCAGGCGCGTGAGCGTGGACGCCATTGAGCACTGGATGATCTACCGGGAGCACCCGGGGGTGGGGGCCATCCTGCACGTGCACGCCTGGATGGCAGGGGTGCCCGCCACCTCCTTCAACTACCCCTGCGGCACCTACGAGCTGGCCCAGGCGGTGGCGGAGAAGGTGCGGGAGGCCCCTGACCCCACCCGGGCGGTGGTGGGTCTCAAAAACCACGGCCT
Source organism: Thermus albus (assembly GCF_022760855.1). Taxonomy (NCBI): domain Bacteria; kingdom Thermotogati; phylum Deinococcota; class Deinococci; order Thermales; family Thermaceae; genus Thermus; species Thermus albus. Next base: position 120,779 of record NZ_JAKTNR010000005.1, on the reverse strand, counting down.
CACCATCACCGGGCGGAGCCTGGACGAGATCATGGAAAGGATCGAGGGCAGGCTCATCCGCACCGTGCCCATGTCATGAAGGCCCTCGTCTACACTCCTTCCCTGCCCCGCTTCTTGGCAGCCCGGGCCTTGGGCAAACGCTTTCCCAAGAGCCTTCTACCCCTCCGCCTAGCCCGTGTGCCCCTTCCTGAACGGCCAGGCTTCCTAAAGGTCAAGGTGCGGCTCAGCGGGGTCTGCGGCTCCGACCTTTCCCTCCTCTACGGGAAAAGCCCCCCATCCATTAGCCCCTTCTTCTCCTTTCCCGCCGTCCTGGGCCACGAGATCCTGGGGGAGGCGGAGGGGAGCCTGGTGGCGGTGAACCCTCTCCTCACCTGCAAGGACCGCGGCCTGCCTCCCTGCCCCCAGTGCCTTAAGGGGGAGGAGGGGTTATGCCAGAACGTGGCCGAGGGACCCCTGGCCCCTGGGATGCTGGGCTACAACCGGGACCTGCCCGGAGGGTGGGGGGAGTGGGTGCTGGCCAGGCCCGAAAGGCTTTACCCCATTCCCGATGGCGTCCCTGAGAAACGGGCCGTGCTTACCGAGCCCCTGGCCGTGGTGGTGCGGGGCCTTAAGAGGCTTCGCCCTTGGCCGGAAGAGGTCCTGATCCTGGGGATGGGAACCCTGGGGCTTTTGGCCCTGAGGGCCCTAAGGGCCTTGGGGTTTACCGGGAAGGTTTACGCGGTGGCCAAGCATCCCCACCAGGGGGAAAGGGCCAAGGCCTTCGGGGCGGAAGCGGTTTTCCCCAGCGCCAAGGAGGCTCTCACGGCCCGGGCCAAGCGGTACCGCTACCTCCTCTTTGAGGGCCACCGGGGGGGATACGAGGCGGTCATAGAGGCCTCGGGCAGCGGCCTCGGCTTCCGCCAGGCCCTGGCCCTGGCCCAAGAGGGGGGCCGGGTCCTCCTTCTGGGTGCTCCGGGCCTGGAATGGGCCGACCTCTCCCCCTTCTGGTTCAAGGAGGTGGGTTTGGTGGGAAGCTACACCTATAGCCCAGAGGAGTTCGCCCAGGCGGTGGGCCTCCTCTCGGAGCTAAAGGGGTTGGAGGAACTCATCGGGGGCATCTTTCCCCTCGAGGCCTGGCCCCAAGCCCTTGCCGCCAAGGGAAAGGCCCTCTTCCGGCCAGCCATCTCCTAAAAGGAGCCTTTCCCCATGGCCGCCACGCTCCATGGCTAAAGCTTTTCATCCGTAAAGACACGTAAGATGGTAGCCATGTACGCCTTCCGCGAGGGCCTGCGGCAGATCCTCCGTCATCCTACGGCCAGTCTCGCCACCTTTTTTACCGCCCTCGTCTCCTTCGCCCTCCTTTACTTTCTGGGCCTTGTCCTATGGAACTTGGAGCGGGTAGTGCATACCCTCGAGAGGGAACTGGAAGTGGCGGCCTTCCTGCAAAAAGGGGCCGATGTGGAAGCCATCCTCAGCGAGATCCAGGGCTGGCCCGAAGTGGGGGAGGTGCGGCTTCAGAGCAGGGAGGAGGCCCTGGCCCAGCTGGTTCTGGACTACCCCTATCTGGCCGAAGCCAAGGACCTGGTGGAGAACCCTTTGCCCGACACCCTGCGCCTGAGGCTTAAGGACCCGGAGGCGGTGCGCAGGGTGGCGGAAAGGCTCAGGAAGCTTCCGGGGGTAGAGGGGGTGGAGTACGGAGGCGAGCTAACGGAAAGGCTGGTCCAGGTGCTGTCTGGAAGCCGCTTGGCCATGGGGGTCCTGGTGGGCCTTCTTCTCCTCAACACCTTCTTCAGCGTCATGGGCTCCATACGCCTATCCCTGGAAAGCCGGAAGGAAGCCCTGGGCATCATGCTCCTGGTGGGGGCCACCCGGCGGTTTATCCAGGCTCCCTTCGTGGTGGAAGGGATCCTGCTCACCCTAGGGGCCAGCCTCCTGGCGGTGGCTTTCGGCAGCCTCCTGTACCGGGGCCTGGCCCAGGCCCTCCAGGGGCTCCTTCCCTTTCTGCCCGTGCTGGGGGTCAAGGACCTCTCACAGACGGGGCTCATGGTCCTGGCCCTGGCGGTGGTCCTGGGGGCCGGTGGGGCCTTCATGGCCACCCGGGCCTATCTGAGGGAAGTCTAGGATGGGCTTCCGCTGGATCCTCCTCCCCTTGGTTCTAAGCCAAGGCTTCCTGCTAGGGGTCTTGGCCCAGAACGTGCCTGCCCAGGAGCGCACCGTGCGCAACCTGGAAGACCAGCTGAGCCAGGCCAAGGCCCTGGAGGAGCAAAGCCAAAAGCGAATCCGCCTCCTAAACCAGGAGCTTGCCCGCCTATCCACCCGGGTGGAGAACCTGCTTAAGGAGAAAGCCCGCCTCGAGGGGGAGATCGCCCGATTGGAGAAGGAGCGCGCCGCCTTAAGCCGGCAGATCGCCCAGTTGAAGGAGGAAATCGGCCAGACGGAAGGGCGTATCGCCAAGCTGGAAAGGGACCTGGGAAGCCTAAAGGAGCGGCTCCAGGCCCTGATGCGAAGCCTGCACCGGGAAAGGGCCGGCCGCTACCTCCCCCTCCTCCGGGCCCAGTCCTTCACCGACCTGGCGGTGCGGGCCCGCTGGGTGGGGTACATCTCGGAGCGGGATGCGGAGCTGGTCCGTACCCTTCAGGCCACCTTGAAGGCCCTAAGGGAAGAGCGGGAGCGCTTAGGCCTCCTCCTCGCCGACCTCACCGCCAAGGAGAAGGCCCTGGGCCAAACCCAAAGGGCCCTCGAGGGGCAAAAGGGGGAGCTGGAGGCCACCCTCGCCAGCCTAAGGCAGGAGGCGCAGGGCAAAAGGGCCCTTCTCCGGGATGCCCTGACGGAACGGCAACGCCTGCAAGCCCAGCTGGCCGCCCTCCAGGCCAGGGTGCTGGCGGAACGGCAACGCCTCTTGGAGCTTAAGCGCCAGGAGGAGGAGCGGCGAAGGCGGGAGGAGGAGAGGAGGAGGCAGGAGGCCGAGCGCCGCCAGGCGGCCACCCCACCCTCACCCCGCCAGGCCAGCGTGGTGGTACCCCCTCCCCCCTTGCCCGCCACCGTGGGCCGGCTGGCCTTTCCCGTGCCCGGAGGCAGAATCCTGGTGCCCTATGGGCAGGAAGGGCCTTTCCAGGTGATCCAGGGCCCCGCCCCGGGAAGCCCGGTACAGGCTGCCGCCGACGGGTACGTGGCCGGGGTCCTCTACCTGCCCAACCTGGGCTACACGGTGATGCTGGTGCACACGGAAACCCTTTCCACCGTCTACACCAACCTGCAAGAACCCTTGGTGCAGGAAGGCCAGAGGGTGCAAAAGGGACAGCTTCTGGGCTACACGGGAGGTGGCCTCCTCATCCGCCCGGAGGAAGTGGAGTTCAGGGTGGCGGTACGCCTAGGCGGAGAGACCCGCTTCGTGGATCCCTCCGCCTACTACTGAAGACCTTGGCTATGCGGGCTCAATAAGCCCGTAGTTGCCGTCCTTGCGGCGGTAGATGACGTTGATCTCGTCGGTCTTGGCGTTACGGAACACGAAGAAGTCGTGCCCCAAGGCCTCCATCTGGAAGGCGGCCTCCTCGGGGTCCATGGGCTTCATCTCAAAGCGCTTGACCCGCACGATCTTAGGACCTTCCTCCTCCTCGGGCTTGCGCAGGGCCTCGAGGTCCCGTACCTCGGGAGGTGGCGGCCCCTGGTAGGTGTGCCGCTTGCCCACGAAACGCCGCTCCTTGTAGCGCTTCAGTTGGGTTTCCAGCCGGTCCACCATGCGGTCGATGGCTGCATAAAGGTCAGGGTCCTCCTCCTCCACCCTGACGAGCCCCCCGGGGAGGTCCACCTGCACCTCGGCCTTGGCCTTGCGGGCCACGTGGTTGCTGCCCGCCAAGGAAAGAACCACCTTGGCCATGAGCTCCCCATTCTGGTAGCGGTCCAGGCGGGAAAGCTTCCTTTCCACGTAGTCCCGAATGGCGTCGGTGATCTCCAGGTTGCGACCGATGAGTTTGTAGACGTTCATACACCCTCCTTTCCGCCCCGGTCAGGGCTTTCCCTTACCCTTATGCTACCACCTTCCCCAGGACGTTCGTCCCGCACCACCTGGCCCGCCTTCAACACCACCACCCGGGCCGGGTAGGCCTCCAAGAGCTCGCGGCTATGGGTGGCCACCAGCACCGTGGCCCCCCGTCCGTGGGCGGCCTTAAGGATATCCAGTACCTGCAGGGCGTTTTCCAGGTCCAGGTTCCCCGTGGGCTCGTCCGCCAGGATCACCGGGGGGTCCAGGAGCAAGGCCCGGGCGATGGCCACCCGCTGGGCCTCGCCCACGGAAAGCTCCTCGGGAAAGGCCCTTTTCTTGTGGGAAAGCCCCACCCGTCGCAGGGCCGTGGCGATGCGCTCCCCCCACTCCTTAGGAGGAACCCCTTGCACCCTAAGCACAAAGGCCAGGTTCTCCTCCACCGTCATGTCGGAAAGGAGGCGGTGGTCCTGGAAAACCATGCCGATCCGGCGGCGGTGAAGGGCCACCTGGTCCCCTTTGAGAAGCTTCAGGTTCTGTCCGCCAAAGTACACCGTTCCTTGGGTGGGAAGGAGCCGGCGCAGGATCAGGGAAAGCAAGGTGGACTTCCCCGCCCCCGAGTGGCCCACCACGTAGACGAACTCCCCCTTCTTGACCTCGAGGCTCACGTTGTAAAGCGCCTTGGTCCCCGTGCGGGGGTATTCCAGGCCCACCCGGTGGAAGGCGATCATGCCCTTACTATACGGAAGACAGGCCACGGTTGTTTCTCATGGTGGGGCGTTATAGTGGAGCTTAGGTGAGGGAAGAGATGAAAAAACGCGCGTGGTTCATTGCAGGGCTCGGGGTGGTCCTGGCCCTGGTATACGCTCAGCTTCCAAGGCCTCAGGCGGAAAACCTCCTGCAAAACCCCAACGGCCAGGCCCTGTTGGAGGTCTACCAAAGGATCCAACAGGACTACCTGGAAAACCTCCCCCGCGATAAGCTCAACGCCCTCCTTGAAGGGGCCATCGGGGGCATGGTCTCCGCCCTTAAGGACCCCTTTACCAGCTACTCTCCCCCCCAGCGGGCCAGCGTCCGCCAGGAGGATCTAAGGGGCGAGTTCTTCGGCATAGGGGCCACCCTCTCCCCCGCCAATCCCGACGGCACCGGGGCCAAGATTGAAGGGGTGATGAAGGGCCTGCCTGCCCAGCGGGCGGGGATGCGGGCCGGGGATGTGATCCTCGAGGTGGACGGAGAGGACGTCACGGGTCTTCCCCTTTTGGAGGTGGTGGCCCGGATCCGGGGCCGGGAGGGAACCAAGGTCACCATCAAGGTGCGCCGGGAAGGGACCCCCGCCCCCCTGGTTTTTGAGCTCATCCGGGAAAAGGTGGAGATCATCTCGGTTTCCACGGGCAGGATCGGGGACGTGGGCTATGTGGCCCTGGAGACCTTCGGCAACTTCAAGGTGGAGGACCAGCTTAAGAAGGCCATAGACGGGCTCAAGGCCCAGGGCATCAGGAAGCTCATCTTTGACCTCCGGGATAACGGGGGCGGCCTCCTGGACCAGGGGTGTGCGGTGGCCAGCGCCTTCTTGAAGGAAGGCCCCATCGTCTACACCCGGACCAAGAACCTCACCCGGGTCTGGTGCGAGGCCTCGGGGAAGCCCCTTTGGGATGGGCCCATGGTGGTCCTGGTGAACGGGAACTCGGCTTCCGCCAGCGAGATCGTGGCCGGGGCCCTCCAGGACTACGGCCGGGCCAAGGTCATCGGGGAGAAGACCTTCGGCAAAGGAGTAGGCCAAACGCCCTACACCTTGGCCAATGGCGGCGAGCTCACCCTGGTCACCTTTGAATGGCTCACCCCTAAGCGCCGGGCCATTAACAAGGAGGGGCTGAAGCCCGACATAGAGGTCAAGGACACCCGTTTCCCCACCCCCTTCTCCTTGCAAGGAGCCGGGGCACCTCCTGGGGCTGAGGTCACCGTGACCCTAAACGGGAAGACGGTGAAGGTCAAGGCCGATGCCGAGGGGAAGTTCACCTACGCCGAGCCCCAGCGCCAGCGGCCCTTGCCCGAGGAGCGGGGGCAGGCGGTTTTGAACCTGGAGGAAGACGCCATCCTCAAGCGGGCCCTGGAGGAGCTGAACGCCACCCGCTAGCCGGGAAAGGCCAAGGGGCCGGGTTTTCCCCGGCCCCCCTAGACCACCCCACCCTGACAGGCCAAGGTGGAGCCCCACCATCTCCACCCCTCTTGCGCCAAGGGCTATTTCACCAACGCCCCTGGGGGAATCTCCCCCTCCACCGTGACCAGGGCCAGCCTATCCCCCTCGGATGCCGCAAGGATCATCCCCTGGCTCTCCACGCCCCGGAACCTGGCAGGCTTGAGGTTGGCCACCACCACCACCTTTTTCCCCACCAGGTCCTCGGGGCGGTACCACTGGGCGATGCCGGAAACCACGGTGCGCTCCTCGCTCCCCAGGGAGAGCCTAAGCACCAGGAGTTTATCGGCGTTGGGGTGCTTTTCCGCCGCCACCACCTGGGCCACCCTAAGCTCCACCTTGGCGAAATCCTCCATGCCAATGAAGCGATCCTCCTTCGTGCCCTCCATTTTGCCTCCCCTGGCCTCCCCCCTTGGGAGTTCCTTGGGAAAGAGAACCCCCGCCTCCTGAGGAAGGGGAAGGGGTTCCGCCAGGCCCCAGCGCTCCGCCTCCTTAAGGCTCACCTCCTCCTTCAGGCCCAAGGCCCGGCGCAGCTCGGCCATCTTGTCCGGCATGGCCGGGGTAAGGAGGATGGAGGCGATCCTCAGGCCCTCCACCACCCGGTAGAGCGCCGCCCTAGCCTCCTTGGGATCCTCCTTGAATAGCTCCCAGGGACGCTTCTCGTTGATGTAGCGGTTTATGGCCTTCACATAGGCCATGGTCTCCTCGAGGGCCACGTGGAAGCGAAGCTCCCGCACCAGACCCCTGAGGCGTCCCGCAAGGCGCGTGCCCTCCTCCAGCTCCTCCCCAGAAACCGGCTCGGGAATGCGTCCCTCAGCGAAACGAAACAGCATGGCCCGGGTGCGCTGGAGAAGGTTGCCCAGGTCGTCGGCCAGATCCGCCTCGTACCTAGCCTTCAAGGCCTCCTCGCTCACCGGCGTATCCTGGCCATAAGGGATCTCCCGCAAAAGGTAATAGCGCACGGCATCCCGGCCGTACTTCTCCGTAAGGGCAAAGGGGTCCACCACGTTCCCCATGGTTTTGCTCATCTTGCGGCCATCCGGCCCCAGCAGAAACCCTCCCACGTTCAGGTGCCGGTACATGGGAATCCCCGCCGCCTTCAGCATGGTGGGCCAGAAGACCGCATGGGGCTTCAGGATGTCCTTGCCGATGAGGTGCCAGGCCTGGGGCCAGAAGGTGGCGTAGCGGGGGTCCTCGGGGTAGCCCAGGGCAGAAATGTAGTTGAGGAGGGCGTCAAACCACACGTAGGTCACGTGGGCCTCATCCCAGGGCAGGGGGATGCCCCAAGGTACGCGGGCCTTGGGCCGGGAGATGGAAAGGTCCCCGATGGGCTCGGAGAGCATGGAAAGCACCTCGTTTTTATACCCCTCGGGCCGGATCAGGTCGGGATGGGTCTGGAGGTAGTCAATGAGCCACTCCCGGTACTTCTCCATGCGAAAGAAGTAGTTCCCTTCCCGTCTCCGTTCCACGGGGCGGGCGTGGATGGGGCAAAGATCCCCTTGAAGCTCCTTTTCCGTGTAGAAGCGCTCGCAGCTTACGCAGTAAAGCCCCTCGTACTCCCCGTAGTAGATGTCCCCCGCCTCGTAGACCTTCTGTAAGACCCGCTGCACCACCCGCTTATGCCGCTCCTCCGTGGTACGGATGAACTCATCGTAGGCGATGCCCAAAAGCTCCCACGCCTTCCGGAAACGCTGGGAGACCCGGTCCACAAAGGCCTGGGGCTCCTCCCCCGCCTTCAGGGCCGCCCGGTAGACGGTTTCCCCGTGCTCGTCGGTGCCGGTGAGGAAAAAGGTCCGGTATCCATCCAACCGGTGCCAGCGAGCCAGGAAGTCCGCCACCACCGTGGTGTAGGCGTGGCCCAGGTGGGGTTCCGCATTCACGTAGTAGATGGGGGTGGTGATGTAAAAAACCTTTTCCATCCCTCCTCCAAGAAAAACCGGGGCATGCGCCCCGGGCGGGAAAGGCTTCCCCGCCCTAGGGGTGAGGCATCCCCTTCATGGTCATGATTCTACACCGGCGCCCAGTCCCGGCACAAAATCCATCCCCCAAACCGGAGACCACCCAGAAGGCCGGACCTTAAGGCACCAGTTCCTCTATCCCCATGGGCCCCGCCACCAGGGCCCGGGTGGCCAAGCCCACAAAAAGACCCGTCTCCACCACCCCCGGAATCTCCAGAAGGGCCCTATGGAGGCCCCCGGGGTCCCCGATGGGACCAAAGCGCACATCGGCGATCAAGTGCCCCCCGTCGGTGAAGTAAAACTCATCCCCCTCCATCCTTAGCTCCGGCTCCCCGCCCAGGGCGCGGATGGCCTTCAGGGTGGCCAGGTGGCCAAAGGGCACGATCTCCACCGGCACCACCCCGCGGCCCAGCACGGGCACCTTCTTGGTGTGGTCGGCGATCACGATAAACTCCTTGGCGTTACTCTCCACAATCTTCTCCCGCAAGAGAGCCCCGCCCAGGCCCTTTATCAGGGAAAGGTCCGGGGCGATCTCATCGGCCCCGTCTATGGCCAGGTCCACCCCTTCTGGAGGGAGCTCCACCACGGGGATCCCTTCCCGCAGGGCCAGGTCCTTGGTGGCCTCCGAGGTGGGAACCCCCACCACCCCCTTAAGCTCCCCTTCCCTGAGGCGCCGGGCCAGCTCCAAAACGGCATACCGGGCCGTGGACCCCGTGCCCAAGCCCACCACCATGCCATCTTGGACATAGGCCACCGCGGCGTGAGCAGCCTCCTTTTTGTAAGACTCCAGAGGCCTTTCCATACCTAAAACCCCCTCAGGCCCTTTAGGGCTTCCGCCACCTCCTCAGCATGGCGTTCGGGAGACACCTTGCGCCAGACCTTGGCGATATGGCCCTCGGGATCTATCAGAAAGGTCTGGCGCAACACCCCTTCGTACACCTTCCCGTAAAGGTTTTTCTTGCCCCAGGCCCCATAAGCGGTTATCGCCTTCCGCTCGGGGTCAGCAAGAAGGGGAAAGTTCAGACCGTACTTCTCGGCAAAACGCTTGTGGCTTTCCACATCGTCCGCAGAAACCCCTAAGACCACGGCTCCCAGTTCTTGCAAATCCCCCATACGGTCTCGGAAGCCGCAGGCCTCCTTGGTGCACCCGGGAGTGTCGTCCTTGGGATAGAAGTAGAGAACCACCCACCTCCCCCGGTAATCGGAAAGCCGGTGAATCCGCCCCTCTTGGTCCGGCAGGGCGAAGTCGGGCGCAACGGTTCCGAGCTCCATGAGGGCATCTTACCCTAACCTTCCCGGCCGCCAATAAGGGGGCGCTAAAGTTTATAGCCGAAGCGGCGGAGGAGGTCCTTGCGCCACGCCACCTCGGCCTCGTCCTCCACCCCCAGGGGCTTGAAGCCGTCCATGACCCCCAAAATGGCCCGCTGCTCCCCCTCCTCCGCCACCACCACCTGGAGGGGGTTGGCGGTGGCGGCAAAGATGCGCACCACCTCAGGGCAAGCCTTCACCGCGTGGAGCACGTTAATGGGATAAAACCCCTCACCCAACACGATGAGGAAGGTGTGCCCTGCCGCCAGGTTGAGGATATTCCGCACCGCCAGCTGGGTGAGCTCGGGATCCGTGCCGGAACGCCGCACCAGGCGCTTGCCGCTGGCCTCGGAGAAGGCAAGGCCGAACTTGATACCCGGCACGGCGGTCACCAAGGCCTCGTGGAGGTCCTCCACCGTCTTGATGAAGTGGGCTTGGCCCAGGATGACGTTCAGGTTCTCCGGCTTCTCAATGGGAATGAGCTTGAGTTCCATGCCCCCATTTTATCCGTGGCCCAAGACCCAACCCCAGGGGGTCCGAAAGGTGTAGCATGGGTCCCATGGATGTTCTGGAAAAGGCCGTAGGGGGAGAGAGGCTTACCGAAAGCGAGGTGCTCTCCCTTTTTGACCTTCCCCTACCTGAGCTGGCTGCCGCCGCTCACGAGGTGCGCCTTCAAAAAACCCATCCAGAGGTGGTGACCTTTCTCATAGACCGCAACATCAACTACACCAATGTCTGCACGGTGGGTTGCGCCTTTTGCGCCTTTTACCGCACCAGGCGGCAGAAGGAGGCCTACACCCTAACGTACGAGGATATCGCCAAGAAGGTGGAGGAGCTCTACCAGGTGGGGGGAAGGCGCATCTTAATGCAAGGAGGCGTCAACCCTGACCTGCCCCTGGAATGGTACTTGGAGCTATTGCGCTACCTTAAGAGCCGCTTTCCCGACCTGCGCATAGACGCCTTTAGCCCCGAGGAGATCCTGGGCTTGGAAAGGCTCACCGGGCTTAAGGCCGAGGTCATCTTGGAAAGGCTCATGGAAGCGGGGCTGGACGGGATGCCGGGGGCGGGGGCGGAGATCCTGGTGGATGAGGTGCGGCAAAGGGCCGCCCCCGCCCGCATCAAGACCGCGGACTGGTACCGCATCGTGGATGCCGCCCAGGCCTTGGGGCTTTACACCCTGGCCAGCATGGTGATCGGCTTTGGGGAGGGGCCAAGGGAGCGCACCGCCCACCTGCTGGGCCTAAGGGCCCAGCAGGACAAGGCGCTGGAAGCGTATGGAAACGGGTTCGCTGCCTTTGCCCTTTGGACCTTGCAGGTGGAGCACACCCGGCTTAAGGGCAAGGCCCCGGGGGCCACCGCCCACGAGTACCTGAAAACCCTGGCCATCGCCCGGCTCACCCTGGACAACTTCGCCCACCTCCAAGCCTCCTGGCCCACCCTGGGGTTCAAGGTGGCCCAGGCCGCCCTTTACTACGGGGCCGACGATTTCGGCAGCACCATGCTGGAGGAAAACGTGGTCTCGGCGGCCGGGGGCCACGGGCGTACCCACGCCACGGTGCGGGAGATGGTGCGCCAGATCGTGGATGCGGGTTTCAGGCCTGCGGAGCGGGATCCCCTCTACCGCATCCTGCGCTACCCGGACCCCAAGGCCCTCCTGGAAGAGGGCCTGGAGCTCCCCTTGGCCTAAGCGGGTTCCTTTTGCAAAAGCCCTTGGCGGATCTCCTCGAGGAGAGGGGCCAGGGGCCGGCCTCCCTCGAGGGCCCGCACCAAGGCGCTTCCCACCACCACTCCATCGGCCACCGCCGCTTGGGCCGCGGTCTTTTGGCCCGAGACCCCAAAGCCCACCGCCACGGGCAAGGAGGTGTGGGCCTTAATCCGCCGCACCAGGTCCTTCACCTCTTCCGGCAGGCGTTCCCTTTCCCCGGTGACCCCGGTGACGGAAACCGCATAGATGAAACCGGTGGCATACCGCACCACGGTTTGGATCCTGCGGTCGGTGGAGGTGGGGGCTAGGAGAAACACGGTTTCCAAGCCGATCTCCTGGGCCAGGCGCACCAGGGCCGGATCCTCGTCGGGAGGAAGGTCGGGTAGGATTAGCCCCGTGGCCCCCGCCTGGCGGAAGAGGCTGAAAAAGCGCTCCGGGCCCCAAGCCAGGACCGGGTTTAGGTAGGTCATGAGGAAAAGGGGCTTGGGGGTAAGACCCCGCACCTCCCGCATCAACTCCAACACCCCTTGCACGCTCATGCCCTTCCTCAAGGCCTCCTCGCTGGCCCTTTGGATGACGGGGCCATCCCCTAAGGGGTCGGAGTAGGGCAGGCCGATCTCCAAAAGGTCCGCGTAGGGCAGAGCCTCCTCCACCGCCTGCAAAAACCCCTCGCGGCTGGGAAAGCCCGCGGTGAGGTAAGGGATGAGGGCGGCCCTTCCCTCGGCCTTGGCGCGGGCGAAGGCTTCCGCGGTGGTCATACCTCCCCCCCCAAAAGGCGCATCACCTCGGTCACGTCCTTGTCCCCCCGGCCCGAAAGGTTGATGACCACCACCTGGTCCTTGTCCATCTCCGGAACCACTTTGGCCGCGTGGGCGATGGCATGGGCGGACTCCAAGGCGGGGATGATCCCCTCCAGGCGGGCCAGGAGTTTGAAGCCCTCGAGGGCCTCCTCGTCCGTGACCCCCGCGTACTCGGCGATGCCCTGGTCCGCGTAGTAGCTGTGCTCGGGCCCCACCCCGGGGTAGTCCAGGCCCGCAGAAACCGAGTGGGCCGGGGTGATCTGGCCGTCGTGGTCGTAGAGGAGGTACATGTAGCTCCCGTGCAACACCCCCCGCTTCCCTGCCCCGATGCTGGCGGCATGCCTTCCCGTGGAAAGGCCCTCACCCGCGGCCTCCACCCCGATGAGCCGGGGCCGCTCCTTTGGCGGCAAATAGGCGAAGGGGGCGAAAAGGCCAATGGCATTGGACCCCCCACCCACCGCGGCGATGAGGGCATCGGGGTAGCGGCCGAAGAGCTCCAGGCTTTGCGCCTTTACCTCTTCCCCGATGACGCTTTGGAACTCCCGCACCATCATGGGGTAGGGGTGGGGCCCCACCACCGAGCCCAGGATGTAAAAGGTGGTGCGCACATGGGTGAGCCAGTCGCGGATGGCCTCGTTGGTGGCATCCTTAAGGGTGCGGCTTCCCGCCGCCACCGGGCGCACCTCGGCCCCCAGAAGCTTCATGCGGAACACGTTTAGGGCCTGGCGCCGCACGTCCTCCTCCCCCATGTAGACCACGCATTCCAAGCCGAAAAGGGCCGCCACCGTGGCCACGGAAACCCCGTGCTGGCCGGCCCCGGTTTCCGCTATGACCCGCTTTTTGCCCATGCGCCGGGCCAGGAGGGCCTGGCCCAGGGTGTTGTTGATCTTGTGGGCTCCGGTGTGCAGGAGGTCCTCCCGCTTCAGGTACACCTGGGCCCCGCCCCAGTGCTGGGAAAGCCTCTTGGCGTGGTAAAGGGGGGTAGGCCGACCGGCAAAGGTCCTGAGGTAGTACTCCAGCTCCGCCAGAAAAGCGGGGTCCTTCTTGGCCTCCTTGTAGGCGGCCTCCACCTCCTCGAGGGCCGGGATCAGGGTTTCGGGAACGTACCTTCCTCCATAGGGACCAAACCGTCCCCGCCCATCCGGTAAAGGAAAATCAGGCAACCTCAACATCTCCACTCCAGAAAGGGGCCACCAAGCCCCAAAAGCCCATCCATCCTACAAGCCGCTGGCCCAAGAAGCCAAGTACGGGCTTCGCCCGTGACCAAGGCCTATAGCGGCCATGCCGCCACTTGTAGGCCAAGGGGGTGCGGACCCGCATGAGCTTAGGGTAGACCCCTTTGGGCCAAAGGGCAAGGGGACGGAGTAAACTTCGGAGGATGGAGATCCCAGTTTTGGACAAGGGCTTCGTCCGCCTGGTGGAGGTGATGGGGAACGACGCCGCCATCGTCCAGGCGGCCAGGGTTTCCTACGGCCCGGGCACCAAGACGCTGCGGGAGGATGCCGCCCTCATCGACTACCTCATGCGCCACCGCCACACCAGCCCCTTTGAGATGGTGGTATTCAAGTTTCACGTTAAAGCTCCTATTTTCGTGGTACGGCAATGGTTCCGGCACCGCACCGCTAGCGTGAACGAGATCTCCGGGCGCTACTCCGTTCTGAAGGAGGAGTTTTATGAACCCGAAGCCTGGCGACACCAGGCCAGGCGGAATAAGCAGGGCTCGGAAGGGGCTTTCACCGACGAGGAAGCCTCCCGCCTTCTAAAGGGGGTGGAGAGGGAGGCCTACCAGGCCTACCAGACCCTCCTGGAAAAGGGCATCGCCCGGGAGATGGCCCGCATGGTCCTTCCCCTAAACCTCTACACCGAGTTCTACTGGAAGCAGGACCTGCACAACCTCTTCCACTTCCTGGCCCTGCGCCTAGATCCCCACGCCCAGTGGGAGATAAGGCAGTACGCCAAGGCCATCGCGGAGATCGTCAAGGCCCACGTGCCCCTGGCCTGGGGGAGTTTTGAGGAACACGTGCTAAAGGGAGCCCATCTCTCCCAGACGGAGCTTAGGGCCTTACAGGGGCTTCTTACCCCCGAGCTTTACGAGAAGGCCCTACGGGAGCTGGGGCTTTCCGGAAGTCGGGTGGAAGAGGCCTTAAGCAAGCTCTTCCCCCCGGAACCCGCCTAGGCCAAGAGGGCCTCCCGGCCTTTCCCTGTGCGCGCTTCTATGAGCCGGTAGAGTTCCTCCTCTGTAAGAATGGGCACCCCCAAGGCCCTCGCCTTTTCCAGCTTGCTCCCTGGGGCCTCCCCCACCACCAGGTAGCTGGTTTTGCGGCTCACGGAATCGGTCACCTTAGCCCCCAAGCGCCTGAGGAGGGCCTTCACCTCCTCCCGGGGGCGGGAAAGTTCCCCGGTGATGACGAAGGTGAGGCCCTTTAGGGCCTCCCCGCCCCGCTCCTTGGCCTCCATCTCCACCCCGGCCTCCTTCAGGCGCCTCACCAGGTCCCGGAAGGCGGGGTCCTGCAGGGTTTCGTAAATGCCCCGGGCGGTGAGCTCCCCCACCTCCTCCACCTGGAGGAGTTCCTCCGGTGTGGCCTCGAGGAGCCGGTCCATGGTGCCAAAGCGGGCCGCCAGGTTGCGGGCCAACACCTCCCCCACCCCCGGCAGGCCCAAGGCGTAGAGGAGGCGCTCCAGACCCCGGCCCTTGCTCTCCTCTATCTGGCGGAGGAGGTTTTGTGCGCTCTTCTTCCCCATGCGTTCCAGGCCCACCAGGTCCTCCTCCCTAAGCCGGTACAGATCAGCCACATCCTTGACCAATCCCGTTTCCAGAAGCTTCTCAATGAGCTTTTCCCCCAGCCCCCCGATGTCCATGGCCTTGCGGGAGGCGTAGTGGCGGATGGCCTCAAACCGCTTGGCTGGGCACAAGGGGTTGGGGCAGCGGTGGACTTTGCCCTCCTTGACCAAGCGGTGACCGCACTCGGGGCAGGTCTCCGGCCATTGGATAGGCCTCTCCTTGCCGGTTCTACGCTCCTTGAGGACCCTTAGCACCTCGGGGATAACCCCCCCGGCCTTGTGCACCAAAACCCAGTCCCCGATGCGCACGTCCAGCTCCTCCAGGTAGCTTTCGTTGTGCAGGGTGACCCGGCTCACCTCGCTGCCCTCAATGAACACGGGCCTCAGGATGCCCACCGGGGTCACCCGGCCCGTGCGCCCCACCTGGAAGACCACCTCCAAAAGCTCCGTCTCCTTCTCCTCCGCGGGGAACTTGTAGGCGATGGCGAACCGCGGGGCCCGGGCGGTGTAGCCCAGCTCTCGCCAAAGGGAAAGCTCATCCAGTTTCACCACCACCCCATCCGCCTCAAAGGATAAGCTCCGCCGCTCCCTCAACCAGGCCTGGTAAACCCTCTCCACCCCCTCTACACCTTGGACCCGGGTGAAGCCGTGCTCCACGGGGAAGCCCTTCTCCTTTAGCCAATGGAGAAGCTCAAACTGGGTTTTGCTCCCGCTTTCCTCCAGGCCAAGCCCTAGGGCGTAGAAGGTGGCCCTAAGGCCCCTCTTGGCGGTGATCCGGGGATCCTTCTGCCTAAGGGAGCCGGCGGCGGCATTCCGGGGGTTTTTGAAAATCCTTTCCCCCTTCTCCTCCAGCTCCTCGTTGAGGCGCAGGAAGGCCTCTATGGGCAGGTAGACCTCCCCCCGGACCTCGAGGCGCTCCGGCACCCCCTGAAGCCTCCGGGGGATGGTGGGGATGGTGAGGAGGTTCTGGGTCACCTCCTCCCCCGTTTCCCCATCCCCCCGGGTGGCCCCCCAGACCAAAACCCCCTCCTCGTAGTAGAGGTTTACGGATAGCCCGTCCACCTTGTGCTCCACCGTGTAGACGAAAGGCCCCTTCCTTCCTAAGGCCCGCTCCACCCGCTCCTCAAAGGCCCGGACCTCCTCCAGGGAGAAGGCGTTATCCAAGGAGTACATGCGGCTTGGGTGGCGGATGGGGCGGAAGGTGGCCTCCAGATAACCTAACGGCTGACCAAAGGGTTTCGCCCCCACCTGCTCCGTGGGGGAGTCGGGGCTTTTGAGCTCAGGAAAGCGCTCCTCCAGCTCCTTCAGCTCCCTAAGAAGCCGGTCGTACTCGGCATCGGAGATCTCGGGGGAGTCCAGGACGTAGTAGCGGTAGTTGTGGTAGCGGATCAGGTCCCGTAGCTCGTTCACGCGCCTGCGGGCTTCCTCCAGGGTCATGCCTTGAGTTTACCCAACCCGGTATAATGCCCTACGGCGAAACGCCATAGGAGGTGGCAGATGAAACGTATCGTAACCCTTTTGGCAGTATTGGCCCTGGGCCTGAGCCTAGCCCAAGTCCGCGTGGGCATCGCCTTTGACGCTGGGGGTAAGTTTGACCGCTCCTTCAACCAGTCCGCCTGGGAAGGGGCGCAGAAGGCAGCCAAGGATTTTGGGGTCAAGCTCTTTGACTTTGAGCCCGCCGACCCCTCCCAGGTGGGCCAGGGCATCCGCACCTTCGCCGAGGAGGGCTTTGACCTGGTGATCGGGGTGGGCTTCGCCAACGAGCCGGCCATCACCGCCACCGCCAAGGAGTTCCCCAAGGTGAACTTCGCGGTGATTGACGCCGTCCCCGGCGAGGGCAAACTGGCCAACGCCCTGGGCTTGGTCTTCCGGGAGCACGAGGGAAGCTTCCTGGTGGGCTACATCGCCGGTAAGATGACCCGCACCGGGGTGGTGGGCTTCATCGGCGGCATGGACATCCCCCTCATCCACAAGTTTGAGGCGGGCTTCCGGGCCGGGGCCGAGTACGCCTTCAAGGAGGACAAGATCCAGGGCAAGGTCCTGGTGGGCTATGTGGGCAACACCCCCGCCGCCTGGAACGACCCCGCCAAGGCCAAGGAGATCGCCGCCAGCCAGGTGCGCCAGGGGGCGGACATCATCTACGCCGCTGCGGGCGGTTCGGGCCTGGGCCTCATCGACTACGT
Organism: Thermus albus; assembly: GCF_022760855.1. NCBI lineage: Bacteria > Thermotogati > Deinococcota > Deinococci > Thermales > Thermaceae > Thermus > Thermus albus. Next base: position 103,892 of record NZ_JAKTNR010000005.1, on the reverse strand, counting down.
GAAACAGGCCAAGTGCCTCAAGGAGGGCGGGGCCATCCGCTTTGTGCGCAAGGCCGACCCCTACGCCAAGGTGCCCAAGTACGCCGATTACACCAAGACCTGTGGCACCGACGGCACCAAGGCCACGCCTCTCTTCTTCATCGGGGTGGACGCCAACCAGAACTACCTGGGGGACACCGACAATAACCCCAGCACCCTGAACCACGGCCTCACCTCCATGCTGAAGCGGGTGGACGTGGCCACCTACGAGGTCATCAAGAGCGTGGTGCAGAAGGCCTTTAAGGGCGGGGTGCGGGAGTTCGGCCTGGCCAACAACGGGGTAGGCTATGCCCTGGACGAGTACAACAAGGCCCTGATCCCGGCCGCCGTGGTCAGCAAGCTGGAGGTCTTGAAGCAGCAGATCATCAAGGGCCAGCTTAAGGTGCCCGAAAAACGCTAGGAAGGCGGGCTCAGCAAAAGGCCGGGAGGTTCCCGGCCTTTTTGTATACTCCGGGCGTGAAGGTCGGCGGAACCACCTCAAAGGCCCTGGTCCTAAAGGACATCACCAAGCGCTTCCCCCTGGTCCTGGCCAACGATCGCATCAGCCTGGACCTGAACTGGGGCGAGGTCCTGGCCCTGGTGGGGGAAAACGGGGCGGGTAAATCCACCCTGATGAAGATCGTCTACGGCCTTCAGCCCCCGGACAAAGGGGAGATGTGGGTGGATGGCCAGCCCTACCGGCCCAAAAGCCCCCTGGACGCCATCGCCCACGGGATCGGTATGGTGCACCAGCACTTCATGCTGGTGGAACCCTTTACCGTGCTGGAAAACCTGGTGTTGGGCCTCGAGCCGGGAGGCCCCCTCTACCTCAACCTAGAGGAGGCTCGGAAGCGGGCCACCGCCCTCATGGCGGAACTGGGCTTCCAGGTGCCCCTGGACGAGCGCATTGAGAACCTTCCCGTGGGCCTGCAGCAACGGGTGGAGATCCTCAAGGCCCTTTACCGCCAGGCCAAGATCCTCATCCTGGACGAGCCCACCGCCGTCCTGACCCCCCAGGAGGCCGAGGAGCTTTTCCGCTTCCTGAGGGCCTACGTGGCCAAGGGGAACGCCGTTATCTTCATCAGCCACAAGCTGAAGGAGGTGCTTGCCGTGTCCGACCGGGTCACAGTGATCCGGGATGGAAAGGTGGTGGGCACCGTGGATACGCCCAAGACCTCCTTGGAGGAACTGGCCCGGATGATGGTGGGCCGGGAAGTGGTCTTGAGGGTGGAAAAGGGCCCCGCCAAGCCTGGGGAAGTGGTGCTGGAGGTGGAAGGCCTCGAGGCGCCCCCAAGGCTAAGGGGGGTAAGCTTCTCCGTGCGGGCTGGGGAGATCGTGGGCATCGCCGGGGTGGAGGGCAATGGCCAGACGGAGCTGGTGGAGGCCCTGGCGGGCCTGCGCAAGTACCGGGGCACGGTGCGCTACCTGGGCCACCCCCTTCCCCACCAGGCCCTACGGGTGCGGGAAGCGGGGGTGAGCCATATCCCGGAGGACCGGCTTGCCCGGGGCTTGGTCCTGGACTTTTCCGTCCGGGAAAACGCCATCCTGGGAGACCAGCGCCGTCCCCCCTTCCGGGGCTTCCTAGGCTTCCTGGACGGGAAGGCCATGGAACACCATGCCAGGGCCCTGGTGGAAACCTTTGATGTCCGCCCTCGCTCCACGGAACTGTCCGCCCGGCGCTTCTCCGGGGGAAACCAGCAAAAGATCGTGGTGGGTAGGGAGCTTTTGCGGGGGCCCCGCCTCCTCATCGCCGCCCAGCCCACCCGGGGCGTGGACGTGGGGGCCATAGAGTTCATCCACCAGCGCCTGGTAGAGGCCCGCGACCAGGGCCTGGCGGTGCTTTTGGTTTCCGCGGATCTTTCCGAGGTGATCAGCCTGTCGGACCGCATCCTGGTCATGTACGAAGGCCGCATCGTGGGGGAACTCACCCCGGAAGAAGCCAAGGAGGAGCGCCTGGGCCTTTTGATGGCGGGCGTGCCCGTCTAGTCCCCGCGGAACTCCCCCTTGACCCGCCCCAGGACCACCACCTCCCCGGTCCTCAGAGCGTAGCGCACCCGGTCCCCGCGCACCAGGCCCTTTTCGTCTTGGCTTTCCACGTTTCCATAGAGGTAGGCATACCCCTCCTTTTCCCGCAAGAGGGCCTGCCCAGCCCGGGTAGTCCTTCCCCCCTGGGTAAACTCCACCCCCCCCAGGAGCCAGAGCCGGTCCTCATCCAAGAGGTAACGGAGGGAGCCCGCCTTGCCCACAAGGGGCTTTTCCCCTTCTCGGCGTACCTCCAGGGGTCCTTCCAAAAGGGCCTCTCCGGTATCGTTTTGGTAGCGAAGTCTTTGCCCTGTTACCCGCACCTGCCCTTGGGCCACCTCCACCTTCCCCGGGGCCGGTTTTACCTCCAGCCGGCCCCCCTCCTCTAGATAGCGGGCCTCCCCTCCAGAGAGGAAAAGCTCCTCCACCCCACCCCGCTCCACCACCGCCAGGGGCCCCCTAGCCTCCATCTCCTCCCCCAGGCGCACCTCCACATCCTTTGGGTCAAAGAGGACCAGGCGCAGGTAGCGCGCCGCCTTCTCCCCACCGGCCTTTCGTAAACGCATGAGGTAGGGTAGGCCATCCTGTTCCCAGTCAGGGTTAAAGGCCACCTCCACCTTCTGCCCCACCTCGAGGCCTTCCTCCACGGAGCTACCCGCATCCAGAAAAAAGGCCCGCCCCCCCACGTGCGCCCTCTCCCGGGAAAGGGCCTCGAGGTCCCCCACCCAGATATCCCCGTAATCGGCATAGAAAAGGCTTCCTTCCTCCCCGCTGACCCAGGCCACCACCCTCTTATCCTTGCGGACCAGTTCCACCTCCGGGCGGTAGACTTCCTGGGCCAGCGTACAAAGGGCGAGCCCCAGAAAGAGGAAAGAAGCCCACCTCACCGCCTATTTCTCCGAAAGCTTACGAAACTCCTCCACCGGCAGTCGGAAGGCCTTGCCGTACACCCGCACCTGGTGGCGGTTGACATTGTGCTGCAGGGTGCTCCCCGAAAGCTTGAAGCCCTCCTTCTTGTTCTCGCTCACCGCTGGCCTCCCTAAGACGATGGCTTCTCCTGTATTGTCGTCATAGTAGAGGCTATCCCCCGTGGTGACCAGATCCCCATCCTGAAGCCGCACTCCCCCGGTGGCGATAAGCCGCTTGGGGCCGGTGAGGCTTCGCACCTCCTTGGCCCGGATCACCAGGTCCCCATCCTTGCGCTTACGGGTGAGGACCACCTCCTTGGGATCGGTGAACACCGCCAGGCCCTTTTCCTCCTCGTAATAGACGAAACCCGCCCGGCCCTCCTGGTTGCCGCTTCGGAGGAGGGCATTTTCGCTGGTGGAGGTGTCCGTATCCACCTGGAAGGTCATGCGGCTGGCCTCCACCTCCACTGGGTCCTCCCCCGGTTTGGGCTCTTGGCGCATGCGGGCCGGGCCCAGAAGCTCCCCTTCCCCCGTCTTTTCCCGGTAGACCAGTAGGGGCCCCCTGGCCTCCACCCGGCCCCGGCGCACCACCACCCCGCCCTCAAAGCGGGCCTCCCGCTCCCCTTCCGCCTCCTGCATGGTCTTGCCCTTAGGAGCGGTAAGGGTGGCCTTGGGGGCCCGGATCTCCAGGTCCTTCACCCGGCCCCGCACCTCTCCTTCAAAGGTCCAGGGCCCGTAGCGCAGATCCCCGGAAAGCCTCCCCCCCTCCACCTGGATGACCCTAACCCCAGAAGCCGCCAAAGCCAAACCAAAAAGGAAGAACCAAACCCATCGTCTCATGAGCTACCTCCCTCCACTGTGCAGGGGCCAAAGCTTCCCCCAGCGGGAAAATCAAACCGGGGGTTATCCGCCTCTATGTGCTCCAGAGCGAAATCCGCACGAAAGGCTTCCGCTTCCCCCCGGAGATTGGGGGCCTCAATCCTTACCCAAGGAGCGAAAAAACCCTCTTTTTGACGAATGAGCACCTCCCCCTTTCCCGGAGCAGAGAGGTCCAAGCGGTAGCATCCCCTTAAAATCTCTGCCCGCGCATACGGAGCCCGCAGGTTGTCCCCCGGTTCCACGGCCACCTCGGGGGCAAAGAGGCGGAGGTCCAACCGCTCCCCCACATGCCTTTCCCCTCTAAGACCCCCCCGGATGCGGAAAACCCCCCCTTCCTCCACCATTTCCTCCGCGGCAAACCGCCAGATCACGTCCTTTTCCTCAGGGAAAAGGAGGAACTCCACCCCTTCTAGACGCACGCCCCCCTGCGCCACCTGGGGCTTGGGGAAAGGCCGAAGAAGCCAGAGGAGTAGACCCAAGGCGATGGCCAGAACCACCCAGAACCGAACCACCCTACCACCATACCCAAGGCCCCTTGAGAAAGATGACAAGGGCCCAAGAAGCGGTTTACCCCAAGACGTCCCGGGGGTTACCCCGCACCCGCAGGTTCACCCAGGTCTTGCGCAGGCGCAAAAGCGCCTTCAGGGGACGGTAAAGGGGGGAAAGGGGCAAGGTGTAGGCGGGAAACTGAACCCGCCTACCCCCAAACCCCTCCTTGAAGCGCCATATCCCCTCCGCATGGCTCCCTTCTGGGGTTCTGGGCACCCCCCAAAGGTCATAGATGCGGTAGCCACGGCCAATGGCGTGGCGGATGGCCGCCAGGTGCATGCCCATGGGAGCCTTGGCCTCGGGGTGGGCGCGGCTACTCCCCCCATAGAGGTAATCCACCTTGCCCGCGAAAGCCACAAAAAGCCCCGCTGCCAAAGCCTCCCCATCCTTGCGGGCTAGGGCCAAGAAGGCCTCCCCATGGGGCTGGTTCATCTCCTTGAGCACCGCCCGGTAATAGCCTTCCGCGTGCTGCAACAGCCTAGCCCGGCGGTTGGTTTCCTTAAAAAGGCGGAAAAACTCTAAAAAAGCCTCCTCCCCCTCTATGGAAATCTCCGTGCGCTTAAGGGCCAGGCGGGCGTTGCGGCGGTGCATCTCCTTCATGCCCTTAAGAAGGGCCTCCTCCCCCTGGCTGAGGTCCAACCACAGGGAGTAGGCGGGCTGGATGGGCTCTTCCGGTAGCAGGCCGGGAAAACCAGGGGCTGGCCCCTCCGCAGGAAGCCCGGCTTCGGGCTCGAGGACCAGGTGCGTCCCCCGCACCCCATGGGCCAGGGCCTGGGCCACCCGGGGCAGATCCGAAAGGCGAAGGAGGGCTGGACCCCTGGGGGTGTAGGCCAGGCGCAGCCCGCCCGGAAGGGGCCTTAAGAGGACCTGAGCCCCCCCCACAAGCCCTTCCTCTCCGTATACCGCCAGGCGCTTAGGCACCCAGCCGGAAAGCCGCTTCACCTCGCCCCAGCCCCAGGACTGCAAGGCGCTGGTAATAGGAAAGCCGGAAACCAGCCGGTTCCAGGCCTCGGGATCGGTGATCTCTACCACGTCCCACACCCCTTAAGCGTACAGGGCCTGGGCCAGTTCTTCCAAAAGACCGTTGCCCTCCAGGGGAAGCCGCTTCTCCTTCAGGTAGGCCTCCAGGTGGGAAGCCAGGCGGGGATCCTGCACCCGGGCCGCCCGCTCCTTTAGGGGCAGCAAAGGCCAGCCATAGGCCAGATGCCCTAGAAGGTCGTAGAGGTCATACTCCCCGGGAAGGATGCGCCTCACAAGGGCCTCCGTCCAACCCTTCGCCAGGAGGTTTTGCAGGAGGGCCCGGCGGCCCGAGTTCTTGAGCCACAAGGCCTTGAAACGCGTTTCCTCAGGCAACGCCTGGCGCAAACGCGCCCCCACCTCCTCGAGGGTCCCCACCCGCTCTCCTCCAGGCAGCACATACCCCTCCCGGCTCAAAAGCCCCTCCACCGCCTCCTTAAGGCGACGGCCCGAGACCGGCTTTTCCAGGAAGAGGTCCGCCCCCAATGCCCGGCTTGGGCCTTCCAGCTCCTTGCCACCCCCGGTGAACATGATGACGGGTACCTTGGCCAAGCGCCGCACCGCCCGGATACGCCCAAGAAGGGTAAGGCCATCCATATCCGGCATCATGATGTCCAAAAGGATCAGGTCCGGGGTTTCCTTGCGGAGGTATTCCAAAGCGGCCTTGGCGGAATCCGCCAGCGCCACCTGGTGGCCTGCCCCGGAAAGCAGAAGTTCCAAAAGGTGCCGGATGCGGGGGTCATCGTCCACCACAAGGAGCCGCGCCACAAGGGCCATGCTAGGGGAAACGGCCTTTCCCTGTCTACTAGGGAAGGAGTACCATGGGGGGCATGAGGATCGCCTTCCAGGGCACGGAGGGGGCCTATAGCGAGGAAGCCTTGCTGAGGAACTTCCCTGGGTCCACTCCCATGGGCTTTCCCACCTTTCACCAGGTCTTTGAAGCGGTGGAGGCCGGGGAGGCGGACTACGGGGTGGTGCCGGTGGAAAACACCACCGCAGGCAGCATCAACCAGACCTACGACCTCCTTTTGGAAAGCGACCTCCACGTGGTGGGGGAGATCATCCACCGGGTGGAGCACTGCCTCCTTGCCCCCAAGGAGACGGAGCTAAAAGACCTCAAGGCGGTGAAAAGCCACCCCCAGGCCCTGGCCCAATGCGACGGCTTCCTGGCCCGCATGCGCCTGACCCCCATCCCGGTCTATGACACCGCAGGGGCGGCCAGGGCCTTAGCGGAGAACCCGGAACCCGGGGTGGGCGCCATCGCCAGTAGGAGGGCGGCGGAGCTTTATGGCCTACAGGTGCTGGCGGAGAACATCGAGGACTATCCCCACAACTACACCCGGTTCTTCGTCATCGGGCGGGAGGAGGCAAAAAGGGGAGAAGGCCCCCACAAGACCAGCATCGTCTTCGCCGTGCGCCACAGGCCTGGAGGGCTTTTGGAAGCCCTTACCGTCTTCGCCGAGGCTGGGGTGAACCTCACCAAGCTGGAATCCCGGCCTAGGCGGGATAAGCCCTTCAGCTACCTCTTCTACCTGGACCTCGAGGGCCACTTGGAGGACCCAGGCCCCGCCCAAGCCCTCCTAGGCCTCCTCCGCCGGGCGGCTTTCCTCAAGGTGCTGGGCTCCTACCCCGCCTACCGCAACGGCATCTAACCGGGGCGTACGTCCACCACCCGCTCCCCAGCGGCCTTTAGCCGGTCGGGAACCCCCTCCACATCCTCCCCCACCACCCGGAGGACCAGGCGCTGGTACCCGTTCAGGTGGGCTGCGGTGGCAATGGAAACGATGTTGGCCGGGGGAACCGCCCGGGCCATCTGGGCCAGGGCCCCGGGCACGTCGGGGATATCCACGGTGATGCGCAAGCCCCCCATCTTAAGCCCCAACACCTCAATGAAGGCCCTGAGGACATCGGTCACGGTGATGATGCCCACCAACCTCTCCCCTTCCATCACCGGCAGGCCGCCGATCTTCTTCTCCTCCATCAGGAGGGCCGCCTTCTCCAAAGGCGCATCGGCCTCCACGGTGATGACGGGTTTGGCCATCACCTCCTGCACGGTGAGCTTGGAAAGGAGGTAGTTCATCTCCCAGACCGAGAGGGTGGTGGCCTTGGAGGGCATGGCGTCTTTTAAATCCTTATCGGTGACGAGGCCGATCAGCTTCCCCTCCTTCACCACCGGCAAGCGCCGGAAGCCCTTGTTCTTCAAAAGGTTGATGGCCTCCAGCACCGGGGTATCCGGGGCTACGGTGAGGGGGTCCTTGGTCATCCAGTCCCTGACCAGCATGGCTTCACCTCCGGCTTTCAGTCTACCCCGGGCCCAAAAGAAAGATGTCCCCGCCCAAGGCTGGGCGGGGACAGGGAGGTCCCTCTAGCGCAGATTGGCCCCTATGACCGTACGGGCAAGCCGGCCCCCGCCAAAGGCGTAAAAGTACTCTCCATCCAGGAAGATCCCCGTGCGGGCATCCAGGAGGAACTCCACCCCCAGGGAAAGGTGTAACCCCACCTCCCCGGGGCCGGCAAAGTGGCCGGCAAGCCCACCGCCAAAGTAAGGGCGTATGCCCCTAAGGTCCCGGTCCAGCTGGCCCAAATCCGGCTTGAAGAGAACCTCCCCCGCCACCAGGAAGCTGGGCCCACCGGGAAAGAGATCCGCGAAGCCCCGGAAGGCTAGGTTGCGCTCCAAGGGCGCCTCGAGGCCCAGCCCCAGCCCCGCAGGGGGCAAGGAAAGGCGGAAGGAAACCGCCCGCTGGGCGAAAGCCCCGGTGCCTAAGGCCAGCAACGCCAAAACCAAGACGATCTTGCGCATAACCCACCTCCTTCCGGCATGCTACCCTTCCTTGCGGCCAAGGGGAAGAGAGGCTTCTCTCACGCACCCTTCACCCTGAAGCTTTAGGCTTTTGGCTATGAAGCGCTTTCCCCTGGTCGCCCTCTTGGTGGCTCTCGGCGCCCTCCTTACCCCCATGCTGGCCCAAAATAGAACCGTGGCCAGCCGGGTGGGCTTTGTGGACGCCGATGCCCTGGTGCAGGCCCACCCCGATTACAAAAAGGTCCAAGACCTCCAGGCCCAAGCCCGAAAGGACCTTAACCCCCTAGAGGAGAAGATCAAGCCCTTGGAAGCCAAGATCCGCTCCGGACAGGCCACGGCCAAGGAGCGCCAGGACTACGAGGCCCTGGTCAAAACCTACCAAGACACGGTGAAAAAGTGGCAGGAGCGGCAGAACCCCGTGCTTAAACCCATCCTGGAAGATGTGGATAAGGCCATCGCCAAGGTGGCCAAGGCCCAGGGCTTCTCCGTGGTCATGAGCCGCCAGGTGGCGGCCCAGTCGGGCCTGGTGGTGTATGCCGACGACGACACCGACCTAACCGAAGCGGTAAAGAAGGAGCTGAAGCGCTAGCCCAAACCCCTCCCCCGGGGAAAGGTTTCCCCGGGGTTTTTCTTTTAGCTGGTCCATCTGGAGGTTATAATCCTTCCGATGGCGAAGCGGAAGCCGGCCAAGCCCAGCCGTAACCGCGACCTCGAGGCCCTTTCCACCGTGGCCTTAGGCGCAGGCCTCTTCCTGCTCTCTCCCCTCTTGCCGGTTCCTAGCGGAGCCTTGGGCGTCTTTCTTCGGGAGTCCCTCTACAGCAACCTGGGCCTCCCCGCCTATCTCCTTCCCCCAACCCTCTTTCTGCTGGCAGGGGTTCTATACCGAGGCAAACCCCTAAAACCCCTCCTGCGCCACCTGCTCCTCCTCTACCTCTTGGCCTTCGCCCTTCTTCCCCTCCTTGGGCCCCTTTCGGGGCACCTGGGGAATACCTGGCGGTCTTTTCTCGAGGCCAAGGCAGGGGCTTTGGGCCTTGCCCTACCCCTCCTCCTTGCCTCCTTGGTCCTGGACCTCTGGCGGCGGAAACCTCCCCTTCACCTTCTCCTCACCGGCCTGCACCTGGGGGTGGAGGCGGTGCGACAGGTCCGGTACCGGGTGAAGGCCCTTCTCCTTAAGCAAAGGATCGGCCTCCTCGCCCGCCTTTACCCAGAGCACACCGCCCTAAAGGCCCTGGCGCAAAACCTTTCCCCCGCCGAGCTACCCGGGGTGGAGAAGGCCTTAAGGGCCTTCTTGGAGGAACGGGCCACCGAACTTAAGCGGCAAATGGAGGAGGATCAAAGGCCTTTAGAACCCCGGCTTCAAGCCCTCCTGCAGGCCTTGAGAAACCCCCTGCCTGGGGAAGGCCCCCTGCGGGATGCCCTGGAGGAGCGGCGGGCCGCCCTCCACCTCGAGGCCCAGGCCCTCCTCGCCCGCCTGAAGGCCCTCCACCCTATCCCCACCCCCGGGGCCACCGTGGGGGGACTGGTGCGGGGGCTAAGGCTTAGGGAAGAGCGCAAGGCCCGGTGGGAGGAGCTTGCTGGCCTGGTCCAGGACCTGGAGGCCCGCTTTGAGGAGCTTGCCTCCTGGCTATCCTTCCTCTCCCGCCATCCCGAGGCCCAGGCCGAGGGGCTAAGGGCCTTGCTCACGGGCAACCCCCCGCCTGTCCCCTCCTCCCCACCCCCTGCCCCCGAACCGGAACCCTTTGACCTGGACCTGGTCTTTCCCGAGCCCTCCCCGCCCCAAACTTTACCGGACCCGCCTTCCCCGCCCCGTCCCCTTCCCCAAAGCACCGCCTTGGCCCTTCCCACCCCGGACCTCCTGGACCCCCCGGAGCCCAAGGGAACCACCCGGGGTTTGGAAGAGGAGGTGGAAAGGCTCAAACGCACCATCGCCGACACCCTCAAGCACTTTGGGGTCCAGGCGGAGGTGGTGGGCCACGCCCGCGGGCCCTCGGTGATCCGCTACGAGCTTCTGCCTGCCCCCGGGGAGAAAATAAGCCGCATCCAGAGCCTACAAAACGACCTGGCCCGGGCCCTGGCCGTGGGTGCGGTGCGGATAGAGGCCCCCATCCCCGGCAAGAACACCGTGGGCTTGGAGGTGCCCAACCCCAAAAGGGAACTGGTGCGCTTTTCCGAGGCTGTCCTTTCCCCCAGTTTTCAAAACGCCAAGGCCCTTTTGCCCTTGGTGCTGGGCAAGAGCATTGAGGGGGAAATCTGGGTGCGGGACCTAGCCAAGATGCCCCACCTTCTCATCGCCGGCTCCACCGGCAGTGGCAAAAGCGTGGCCATCAACGTCCTCATCGCCAGCCTCCTCTTTAAGCATCTCCCCACCACCTTGCGCTTTCTCCTCATAGACCCCAAGATGGTGGAGCTCACCCCCTACGAGGGCATCCCCCACCTGGTGCGCCCCGTGGTCACCAGCCCCGAGGAGGCCGCCAGCGTGTTGCAGGGAGCGGTGGCCCACATGGAAAGGCGCTACCGGCTCATGAGCGGGGTGGGGGCCCGGAACCTGGAGCAGTACAACGCCAAGATGGAGAGGGAAGGCGGGGAGGCCCTTCCCTACCTGGTCATCGTGGTGGACGAGCTGGCCGACCTGATGATGACCGCTCCCAAGGAGGTGGAGGCGGCCATCCTGCGCCTGGCCCAGATGGCCCGGGCCACGGGAATGCACCTCATCCTGGCCACCCAGCGCCCCAGCGTGGACATCCTCACCTCCCTCATCAAGGTGAACATCCCCGCCCGCTTGGCCTTTGCGGTGTCCAGCGGTTTTGACTCCCGCACCATCCTGGACACCCAGGGGGCCGAGAAGCTGATCGGCCAGGGGGACGCCCTCTTCCACCAGCCCGGGCTTCCCAAGCCCGTGCGCCTGCAAGTGCCCTACCTTTCCGAGGAGGAAGTAGGGCGCCTGGCGGGTTTCTTAAGGGGACAAAGCTTTGAGGACCGGTTTGCCGAAGCCTACGGCCAGGACTTTGAACCCCCAAAGGTGCCGGAAGGGACAGGGGTGGGGGAGGTGGACTTCTCCGATCCCCTCCTTAAGAAGGCGGCGGAGATCGTGGTGGAGGAGGGCTATGGCTCCGTAAGCCGCCTGCAGCGCCGCCTTTCCATCGGCCACGCCCGGGCCGGAAAGCTCATGGATGCCCTCGAGGCCATGGGCATCGTGGGACCGCCCAAGGGCTCCAAGCCCCGGGAGGTCCTTGTCAGCAAAGAACAGCTTAAGGACTTCTTCGGCTAGAGGTGTGCTATCATGGCCCCTTGTGGAAGCGGTGCCGGGCGGGCGCTGGGTGGCGGAAATCTACGGCTGTGACCTGGATGTCTTGGAAAACCCCAAGATGGTGGAGGCGGCCCTCTTGGATGCGGTGATGCGCTTGGGGGCGCCCAGGGATGCGGCCCAGTCGGTGGTGTACAAGTTTCATCCCCAGGGTCTTTCCGCCGCCGTGGTCAGCCCGGTGGCGGCGGTGATGATCCACACCTGGCCCGAGGACAACGCCTCCGCCACCTTGGACCTCTACTTCTACCGGGATGGGGTGAACCCGGAGGAGGTCCTGAAGGGGCTTTCCCGGGCCTTCGGGGCCAAGGAGGAATCGGCCTTCCGGTACTGGCGGGGAACGGAGCACGCCATCAAGCGGCGGGCCTTTGGCGGCCAACAAGGAGGATAGCTAATAGCTATGGACTACGGCATGTACTTCTTTGAGCACATCACCCCTTTTGAGACCATGGTGCGGCGCATGGAGCGGGTGATCGCCTCCGGCCGAACCAAGTACCAGGACTACTTTCTTTTTGAAACTCAGGGTTTTGGCAAGGTGCTGGTCCTGGACAAGGACGTCCAGAGCACCGAAAGGGATGAGTACGTCTACCACGAAACCCTGGTCCACCCGGCCATGCTCTCCCACCCCGAGCCCAAAGCCGTTTTGATCGTGGGAGGCGGGGAAGGGGCCACCTTGCGGGAGGTGCTCAAGCACCCCACCGTGGAACGGGCGGTGATGGTGGATATAGACGGGGAGCTGGTGGAGGTGGCCAAGCAGCACATGCCCGAGTGGCACCAGGGGGCCTTCGAGGACCCCCGGGCGGTCCTGATCATTGACGACGCCCGGGCTTACCTGGAGCAGACCCAGGACACGTACGATGTGGTCGTCATCGACCTCACCGATCCCGTGGGGGAGGACAACCCCGCCCGGCTCCTCTATACGGTGGAGTTCTACCGGCTGGTCAAGGCCCACCTGAACCCCGGCGGGATCATGGGCATGCAGGCGGGCATGATCATGCTCACCCACCACCGGATCCACCCGGTGATCCACCGCACGGTGCGGGAGGCCTTCCGCTACGTGCGCAGCTACAAGAACCACATCCCCGGCTTCTTCCTGAACTTCGGCTTCCTCCTGGCCTCGGACGCCTTCGATCCCGCCGCCTTCTCCGAGGGGGTCATAGAGGCTCGCATCCGGGAACGGAACCTAGCCCTCCGCCACCTTTCCGCCCCCTACCTCGAGGCCATGTTCGTCCTGCCCAAGGACATCCAGGAGGCCATAGACCGGGAAACCCTGGTATCCACGGACCAAAATCCCTTCTACGTGACCCCCGAGGGAGAGGCCCGGCAAGCCCCCTACGGGGGCTAAAGGCCTTTTTCTAGCCCAACTGGGCCCGGCTTGAGGCTTCTCATCCGGGGCGTGGTAGAGTAAGCCCATGCAGCGCGCCATAGTTCTCGTGGTGGTGGCCCTAGCCCTTTTGGGCCTTGGCTGGATCCTTTTCGGACCCAAGGGCAAGGCGGGGCTAGACCCTGCCCAGGGGGCCCGCTTCACCCTGGGACGCGAGGATGCCCCCGTAACCGTGGTGGACTTTTCCAACTACCTCTGCCCCCATTGCCAGAACCACGCCCTGAACGTCCTTCCCCGGCTTAAGGCTGAGTACATAGACACCGGCAAGGTGCGCTACCTCTTCCGTGACTTCCCCTTCCCGGGCCAAGCCAATGTGATCCGAGCGGGGGAGGCCGCCGCCTGCGCCGCCGACCAAGGGCGTTACTACGAGTACCACGAGGTCCTCTTCCGGGCCGCCTCCAGTTGGGGCGAACTGCAAGGAAGCGTGCTGGACCGCTACCTGGTGGACCTGGCGGGGCAGATGGGTCTAGACGAAGATGCCTTCGCCCAGTGCCTGGCCTCCGGAAGGCACCGGGAGGGGGTCCTGGCCGACCAAAAGCTGGCCACGGACCTGGGGCTCACCGGCACCCCCACCTTTTTCATCGCCGGGGAGAAGCGCACCGGCTTCCTGAGCTACGAGGAATGGAAGAACCTCCTGGACAAAGCCCTGGCCGAGAAGAAATGAGGGGACGGGTGTAGAAACACGGAAGGGTAAAGCCTACCGTGTTTTGATTTCTTTGCTACCCTGGAACCCATGGAGGCCCTTTGGGTGGCCGCGGCCTTCGCCCTGGGCTTACTGACGAGCCGCCTGGGGCTTCCCCCCTTGGTGGGGTATTTGGCGGCCGGTTTTGCCCTTCACGGGCTGGGCCTGAGGGAGACGGAGTTTTTACACCATGCGGCCGAAATCGGGGTCCTCCTTTTGCTTTTCACCGTGGGATTAAAGCTCCGCTTCCAGGACCTGTTGGAGCCTCGCGTCCTGGTGGCCGGGGGACTCCACCTCTTGCTCTTTTCCCTCCTGACCCTTCTCTTCTTGGGAAACCTTCCCCTGGCCATAGCCCTGGCCTTTTCCAGCACCGTGCTGGTGGTGAAGGTCCTGGAGGACAAAAAGGAGCTCACCACCTACCACGGCCGCCTCAGCGTAGGCATCCTGGTCCTTCAGGACCTGGTGGCCGTGGGCCTCATCACCCTCTATGGCGAAAACCGGATCAGCCCCTGGGCCGGCCTGATCCTCCTCCTGCCCCTAGGGCGGTTTGCCATGGCCTGGCTCTTGGAGAAAAGCGGCCACGACGAGCTCTTGGTGCTCTTCGGTCTGGGCCTGGCCCTCCTTGGGGGGGAGGGCTTCCGCCAGGTGGGCCTATCCCCGGAGCTGGGGGCCCTCCTGATGGGGGTCCTCCTCGCCGGCCATGAAAAGGGGGGGGAGATGGCCAAGGCCCTTTGGAGCCTGAAGGAGGCCTTCCTGGTGGCCTTCTTCCTGGACATAGGGCTAAGGGAGGGGCTACGGGGCGTGGAGGTGGGGCTGGTCCTGACCCTCCTCCTCCTCACCCTGGTCAAATCCCCTCTTTTTTTCGGCCTTTTTCTCCTCCTGGGGCTTCGGGCCCGCACCGCCTTCGTCAGCGGGATGTACCTGGGCAACTATTCCGAGTTCGCCCTAATCGTGGGCGTGGTCTTGGAACGAGCGGGTCTTCTTCCCCTTAGCCTTTCCACCCTTGCCCTGGTGGTGGCCCTCTCCATGGCGCTGTCGGCCCCCTTGGCCCGGTACAGCCATAGCCTCTACAAGCGCTTGGAATCCCGCCTCCTCCCCCTGGAGCGGAAAGTAGCCCACCCCGACCAGGAACCCGAGCGCCTGGAAGGGACCACGGTGCTCATCGTGGGCATGGGCCGTACCGGGGGGGCCGTCTACCGCATCCTGGAAGCCAAGGGGGAGCGCCCCGTGGGCCTGGACGCCGATCCCGAGAAGGTGGCCCGCCACCAAGCCAAGGGGCGGAAGGTCTTCTACGGGGACGCGGAGGACCCCGAGCTTTGGGAACGCCTGGACCTTAGGAACCTCAAGGCCATAGTCCTGGCCCTACCGGACCTCGAGGCCAAACTCCTGGCGGCCCGCTGGCTGAAGGAGCGGGGCTTCAGGGGCATTCTGGCCGCCACCAGCTTCCACCTGGAGGAAGACCCGGCCCTGGAGGCCGCCGGCGTCACCCTCCTCTTCCATCCCTTCCGCGAGGCCGGGGAGCGCCTGGCGGAGAAAGTGCTGGAAAAGCTGGCTATAATGGGTGAGGTGAGCCATGGCCGGTCATAGCAAGTGGGCACAGATCAAGCGCAAAAAGGCCGCCAACGACCTCAAGCGCGGCAAGATCATCTCCAAGCACCTAAGGGCCATCCAGGCGGCCGCCCGAGCCGGGGGAAGCCCCTACCCCGAGGCCAACGTCCAGCTGCGCAACGCCATAGAGGCGGCCCGGGCCGACGATGTCCCCATGGAAAACATTGAGCGCCTCCTCCAGAAGCTTCAAGGCGGGGGGGACGGTGCCGAGCAGTACGAGGAGATCGTCTATGAAGGCTACGCCCCTGGCGGCGTGGCTCTCCTGGTTTACGCCTTAACTGAGAATCG
The DNA here is from genome assembly GCF_022760855.1 of Thermus albus. Taxonomy (NCBI): domain Bacteria; kingdom Thermotogati; phylum Deinococcota; class Deinococci; order Thermales; family Thermaceae; genus Thermus; species Thermus albus. The sequence continues at coordinate 88,436 of NZ_JAKTNR010000005.1, read as the reverse complement.
CAACCGTACCGCCGGAGAAGTGCGCCATGTATTCAGCAAATATGGGGGCTCCCTGGGCACCTCGGGCAGCGTGGCCTGGCAGTTTGAGCGCAGAGGGGTGATCGTCTGCCAAAACTCCGAGGCGGCTCAGGAGGCGGCCATTGAGCTTGGGGCCTTGGACCTCGAGGAGGAAGGGGCAAGCCTTACCCTCTACACCGACCCCGCCGAGACCTACCGCATAGCCGAGGAGCTTAAGAAGCGGGGCATCCCCGTGGAGGCGGTGGAGGTGGTACAGCACCCCCAGAACACGGTAGCCCTGCCCCCAGAAGAGGCGGCCAAGGTGATGCGCCTGGTGGAGGCTCTAGAGGACCTGGACGACGTCCAACACGTCTATACTAACCTGGACCCCGCTAGCCTCCAGGTGGAGGCCTGATACCACCTCACCCTGGCCCAAGCAAGGGTGGGGGCCCTGGGAAGGACCTTGGGTAGACGCCATCTCGGTGGGGCTTGGAGTAGGAAACTGGAGAAAAGAGCCTGGGGCCACCCCAGGCCATTCTCCTTACTTTTTACGCTTCTTCTCCTCCCGCATCATCCGCCGGCGCTCGGCCCGGGAAAGACCCGGCTGGGGAGGCGGGGTAAGGGGGCGCTTCTTCTCCACGCCAAAGGGCCGGGCCTCCTCCTTAGGGGAGGGAACGGGCACGTACGGGGCTTCCCGCACCGGGCGCACGGGCTCCGCCTCCACCTTGAGCCGGAAGAGGAACTTGGCCACCTCCCCCTTGATGAAGCCCACCATGTCGTTGAAAAGCCGGGTGGCCTCAATCTTGTACTCCTGGAAGGGGTCTTTTTGCCCATAACCCCGGAGGAAGATGCCCTGGCGAAGCACGTCCAGGTTGTGAAGGTGCTCCTTCCAGGCGGAGTCCACCACGTTGAGGATCACGAAGCGCTCCACGGCCCGCATGAGGAGTGGGGTCAGTTCGGCTTCCCGGGCCTCGTAGGCCTTCAGGGCCGCCTCCACCAGGCGCTCTGTACCCTCTTCGGGTTTTAGAGCCCTAAGCTCCTCAAAGGGAAAGTCTGCAAGCTGGGGTACGGTGTCCAAAAGGGTGGCCTTCAAGGCCTCGAGGTCCCAGTCCTCAGGATGCACCTGTGGGTTTAGGACGTTTTCCGCGATCCCGGCCACCGTCTCCTCCACCATGCCCAGGGCCGCCTCCTTCACCTCCTCGTCCTTACCCAAGAGGATCAGGCGGCGCTGGGCGTAGATGACCTCCCTCTGCCGGGCCATCACGTCGTCAAACTGCAAAAGCTGCTTGCGAATGGCGAAATTCCGGTCCTCCACCCGCTTTTGCGCCCGCTCGATGGAGCGGGTCACCATGGGGTGCTCTATGGGCTCGGAGTCGTCAAAGCCCATGCGGTCCAGCATGGCGATGACCCGGTCCGAGGCGAAAAGGCGCATGAGGTCGTCGTCAAAGCTCACATAAAAGCGGCTACCCCCCGGGTCCCCCTGGCGCCCGGCGCGGCCCCGGAGCTGGTTGTCAATGCGGCGGGACTCGTGCCGCTCGGTGCCCAGGATGAAAAGCCCGCCCAGCCCTCGCACCCTTTCCTCGTCGGCTTTGCACTCCTCCCGGATCTGGCGGATCCTTTCCTGAAGCTCGGGCTTGATCCCCAGCTCCTGGGCCAGGGCCTGGGCCTCCTCCTCCTGGCCCGCCACCATCTTCTTGATGAAGAGCTCCACCCTCCACTCGTACCGGTCAAAGCCCTCCTTCTCCAGAAGGGCCGCCGCCATGTACTCGGGGTTTCCGCCCAGCTTGATGTCCGTACCCCGGCCCGCCATGTTGGTGGCGATGGTGACCGTCTTGCTCCGGCCCGCCTGGGCCACGATCTCCGCCTCCTTGGCGTGGTGCTTGGCGTTGAGCACCTGATGGGGAATACCTTGGCGCAGGATACCCAGGGTGTGCACCGCCCGCTTTAGACCCTCCCAAGCCGCGCGCAGGTTGCCCTTGGGGGGGATGAGCTCCTCAAAGGGGGCCAGGTCCTCGTCCTTAAACTGGGTGGGCTTTTCCAAGAGCTTCCTCAGGCGCTCCCACGCCTCCCCCTGCTGCTTCTGGCTGGCCTTCTTGAATAGCTCCAGGCGCATCTCCAGCCGGGGCAGGTAGAGGCGGGGCTCTTTAAGCATCTGGGATAACCTTTCCGACTTCTCAATGCTGATGGTGCCCACCAAGACGGGCTGGCCCCTCTCGTACTTCTCGGCGATCTCCTCCACCACCGCATAGAACTTGCCCTTTTCCGTGCGGTAGACCACGTCGGGATAGTCCTTGCGGATCATGGGGCGGTTGGTGGGCACCACCACCACGTCCATGCCGTAGATCTCCTGGAACTCCTTCTCCTCGGTCTTGGCGGTGCCGGTCATGCCGGCCCGCTTCTCGTAGAGGCGGAAGAAGTTCTGGTAGGTGATGGTGGCCAGGGTCTGGTTCTCCCTTTCAATCCGCACCCCCTCCTTGGCCTCGATGGCCTGGTGGAGGCCTTCCCCATAGCGCCGCCCCGGCATGAGCCGGCCCGTGAACTCGTCCACAATGATGACCTGGCCATCCTGGACGATGTAGTCCCGGTCCCGGTGGTAGAGCTCCTTGGCCCGGATGGCCTGGATGAGCATGTGGGCCAGCTCCATGTTCTCGGGGCTGAAAAGCCCTTCCACCCCCAAGAGCTTTTCCGCCTTGGCGATCCCCTGAAGGGTGAGGTGCACAGCGCGGTTCTTCTCCTCAATGGTGTAGTCCCCCGTGGGCTCCTTGCGCACCCCGGGCTCGGCGGGCAGGCCCTTTTCCAGCTTCTTGGCGATCTCCGCCATCTTGTAGTAGAGGTCGGTGGCCTTTTCCGCGGGGCCCGAGATGATGAGGGGGGTGCGGGCCTCGTCGATGAGGATGGAGTCCACCTCGTCAATGATGGCGTAGTGCAAGGGGGTGTCGTGGCGGAGGACCAGCTGGTCCGGGGCTATCGCCATGTTGTCCCGCAGGTAGTCAAAGCCCAGCTCGGAGTTGGTCACGTAGGTGACGTCCGCGAGGTACGCCCTGCGGCGCTCCTCGGGGGTGGAGCCGTGCTGGATCACCCCCACGCTGAGGCCCAGGCCCCGGTACACGGGCCCCATCCACTCGGCATCCCGCCGGGCCAGGTAGTCGTTCACCGTGACCACGTGCACACCCCTGCCCCTCAGGGCGTTCAAGGCCACGGCCAGGGTGGCCACCAAGGTCTTCCCCTCCCCGGTCTTCATCTCGGCGATCTTGCCCTCGTGGAGGACCGCCCCGCCGATGAGCTGCACGTCAAAGTGGCGCATGCCCAAAAAGCGCTTGGCGGACTCCCGGGTTAGGGCGAAGGCCATGGGAAGAAGCTCCTCGAGGCTTGCCCCCCTTTCGTGCTTCTCCTTAAGTTCCCCGTAGGCCGAGGCCAGATCGGGAATCCCCTCCACCTCCGGCTCCAGCCGGTTGGTGGGCTCCACCACTTGCTTGTAGTAGCGGGCGATCTCCCGCTCGTTGTTGTCAAAAAGCTTCCGTATGAGGCCCAGCATCCTAAGGCCGATTGTACCCCTATTGGATGAGAAAGCCTTCAGGCTTCCTCCAAGGGCCAGTAGGCGGCGGCCCCCAGGGATAAGGGGCTAGGGGAAAAACCCGCTTGGTGGCGCCGCCAGGCGGCCAAGGCCACCATGGCCCCGTTATCCTGGGAAAGCCCTTTAGGAGGGAAGTAGACGGTGAGCCCCGCCTCCTGGAAGCGGGCCTGAAGGGCGCGGTTGGCCGCCACCCCCCCCGCCACCAGGAGCACCCGGTGGCCGGTGTCCTTGGCGGCCCGGAGGACCACCTGGGCCAAATGTTCCACCGCCGCCTCCTGGAAGCCCTTGGCCAAGGCCGGGGCCTCATGCCCTGCCTCCAGAAGCTGCACCGCCTTGGTCTTAAGGCCGGAGAAGCTGAAGTCATACCCCTTCTGGTCCTTGAGGGGAACGGGAAAGGGCACTCCTTCCCTAGCCTCCTGGGCCAAACGTTCGATCTCCGGCCCCCCGGGGAACCCCAGGCCCAGAAGCCTGGCCACCTTATCAAAGGCCTCCCCGGCGGCATCGTCCCGGGTGGCCCCCAGGAGGCGGTAGCGGCCCAAGGCCTCCACCAGGAAGAGGTGGGTGTGCCCCCCGGAGGCCACCAGGGCCAGGAAAGGGGGGTTTAAGCCCTCGGGCCAAGCGGCGACAATATGGGCCTCGAGGTGATGGATGGCGTAAAAGGGCCTATCCAGGGCCCAAGCAAGCCCCTTGGCGAAGGTGTACCCCACCAAAAGGGCCCCGATGAGCCCCGGACCCCGGGTAGCCGCCACCAGGGAGAGGTCCTTGGGCCCGATCCCCGCCTGGGCCAAGGCCTCCTTCACCAGGAGGGGAAGGGCCTTGAGGTGCTCGCGGCTCGCCAGCTCGGGCACCACCCCACCAAAGGCCTGGTGCAGGGCCACTTGGCTGGCCACCAGGTTGGCCACCACTTCCCCATCCCGTACCAAGCCCACCCCAGTGTCGTCGCAAGAGGTGTCTATGCCCAAAGTCCACATGGCCTTTCCTCCAAACCCCCGCCCCGGGAATCCGGACCTGCCCAAGCCCTTGGGCCCTTCCTACCCTAGCAGACGCCGAGGGGTCCGGCTAGGCTAAGGGGGATGCTCTGGCTCCTCCTCCCGGTCCTCCTCCTGGTCTACCTCCTCTACCGGGCAAGGAGGCCCAGGGTGCGCCCTTGGGCGGGCGTTTGGCTCTGGCAAAAGGGCAGGAGGAGGCGCTTCCGGCCCCGGCTGGACCTGAGGCTCCTTCTCCTCCTCTTGGCGGCAGCCCTCATGGTCTTGGCCCTCGAGGACCCCCCCTTGGGGCCTTCCCCTATGGTCTATGTGGTGGACGCCTCCGCCAGCATGGCCGCCCGGGAAGGGGCCAAAACCCGGCTGGACCTGGCCAAGGAAAGGCTCCTTCCCCTTCTGGAAAGGACCCCCGAGGCGGTGCTGGTACGGGCCGGGGAAAGGCCCGAGGCCTATGGCCCCGCCCCCGGCATCGCCCTGAGGAGGAGGCTTTTGGAGATGGAGGCCAAGGACCGGGAAGCCCGGCTGGAGGAGGCCATCGCCTTAGGCAGAAGGCTCCTAAAGGCCCCCGTGGTGGTGGCCAGCGACGCCCCCCCGCCCCCCGGGGTGGAGGGGTATATCGGCGTGGGGACTCCCCAGGAGAACCTGGGGATGGTGGCCGTGGCCCCGGGGTTTTTGGCCCTGGGGAACAGCGCCGGCCGTACCCTCACCGCCCGGGTGGAGGTGGGGGGCAAGGTGGAGGAGGTACCGGTCCCCCCCCGGGGCTTTGCCCGGCTGGAGAGGCTTCCCCCCACCTTCACCGCCCGCCTCCTAAACGGGGACGCCCTAGACCTGGATGACGGGGCCAGCTTCGGCCTTAGGCGGCTTGGGGTGGACTACCCCAAGGCTCCCGCCCTGGAGAGGCTTTTCCTGCTCCTGGGAACGGCCCCGGGGGACGAGGTAAGGGTGCGCATCGGGGTACCGGAGGGCCCCCCCGATAGGCCCACCCTCTACCTGGCCCCCAAGGGGGAGAGGCCCCTGCAGATCCTAGCCACCACCCCCCACCCCCTTCTGGAGGGGGTGGCCCTCCTGGGGGAGAGGCTACCCTCGCCCCCACCCCCGGAAGGGCCCTGGCAGCCCCTGGCCGAGGGGGAGGAGGGGGTAGGGCTTATCTTTTTCCATGAAAGGGGGCTATACCTACCACCTTTGGAGGCCATCCAGGACCGTCCCTTTTTCCCCATCTTGGTCTACAACTTCCTCAGGCCTTACCGGGAGGTGCGAAGCGGGCTTCTTTCCCCCGGGGAAACCCTCCTCCCCACGCCCGGGCCCAGTTTCCTGCCCAAGGAGGAAGGGGGGGCAGGCCGCTATTTGGCCCTCCTGGCCGCCATGGTGCTCCTCCTCGAGGCCTTCCTCTTCCGCCAAAGGCCCCAGGCCCAAGAAGCATAATGGACCCATGCGCTTCCGTCCCTTTAGCGAGCTGGATCTGGATCTCCTGAACCGGGTGGCGGGAAACCGGCCCCTAAGCCGGGGAGCGGTGCGCTTTTTCGCCCGCACCGGGCACTCCTTCCTGGCGGAGGAAGGGGAGGAGCCCAAGGGCTTCGCCCTGGCGCAAGCGGTTTGGCAGGGGGAGGCCACCACGGTCCTGGTAAACCGGGTGGAGGGCCAGGACCAGGCCACCCTGGAAGGCCTCCTGGCGGCAGTGGTGAAAAGCGCCTACGACGCCGGGGTCTACGAGGTGGCCCTGCACCTGGACCCAAGCCGGGAAGCCCTCAAGAGGGCTCTAGAGGCCCAAGGCTTCCACATAGGCCCTTTAGTGTTGGCGGTGCGCATCCTGGGAAGCCGGGGGGCAAGGGGGGAGGCCCGGGGCGTCCTAGAATAGGGGCATGAACCGCGTCCTTATCGGCATCCGGGGGGAGCCTACCCCAGAGGGGATGGAGCGGATCCTTGCGGCCTTGCGGAACCTGGAGGGAACCTCCGAGGTCCAGGCCACCGGCCCCGCCCAGGTCCTGGTGGAGTACGACCCCCAGGTCCTCACGGTGATGGACCTGTTGCGCACCATCCGGGAGGAGGGCTTCCTGGCGGGAATGCTCTAGTGCCACCCCACCTCGAGGCAAACTGAGGTAGGGTGGCGCACGCCCCTTTCCGGTAGACTGGCCCTCGAGGTGCCCCATGCTGGACTTCTACGCCCTAGAAGACCTCCTTACCCCGGAGGAGAAGGAGATCCAAAAGGCCGCCCGTCGTTTCCTGGAAAAGGAGGCCCTGCCCTATATCCGCGGCTGGTGGGAGGAAGGGGTCTTCCCCACCCACCTCATACCCCGGTTCGCGGAGCTGGGCTTCCTAGGCCCCACCCTGCCCCCGGAGTACGGGGGGGCAGGGGTTTCCAGCGCCGCCTATGGCCTCATCGCCTACGAGCTGGAGCGGGTGGACTCAGGGCTTAGGAGCTTTGTCAGCGTGCAGAGTTCCTTGGTCATGTACCCCATCTACGCCTTCGGCAGCGAGGAGCAGAAGCGGGAGTTCCTGCCCAAGCTGGCCCGGGGGGAGATGGTGGGGGCTTTCGGCCTCACGGAACCCGATGGCGGCTCCGATCCCTACGGCAACATGCGCACCACGGCCCGCCGAGAGGGGGACACCTGGGTCCTAAACGGCAGCAAGATGTGGATCACCAACGGCAACCTGGCCCACATCGCCCTCATATGGGCCAAGGACGAAGAGGGGAAGGTTCTTGGCTTCATCGTCCCCACGGATACCCCTGGCTTCCAGGCCCGGGAGGTGAAGCACAAGATGAGCCTAAGGGCCTCGGTGACCAGCGAGCTGGTCCTGGAGGACGTCCGGGTGCCCGAGGCCTTGCGCCTACCCAAGGCGGAGGGGCTCAAAGCCCCCCTCTCCTGCCTCACCCAGGCCCGCTTCGGCATCGCCTGGGGCGTCTTGGGTGCGTTGGAAGCGGTATATACCGAGGCCCTGGAGTTCGCCAAAAGCCGCAGCACCTTCGGCGAGCCCATCGCCAAGAAGCAGCTGGTCCAGGCCAAGCTGGCGGAGATGCTCTCCGACCACACGGAGGGCCTCCTCCTGGCCTGGCGCCTGGCCCGGCTTAAGGACGAGGGAAAGCTAACGCCGGCCCAGGTTTCCCTGGCCAAGCGGCAAAACGTGATGAAGGCCCTGAAGGCCGCCCGCCTGGCCCGGGACATCCTGGGGGGAAGCGGCATCACCTTGGAATACCACGCCATCCGCCACATGCTCAACCTGGAAACCGTCTACACTTATGAGGGCACCCACGACATCCACACCCTGGTCCTAGGCCGGGAGGCCACGGGGCTTAGTGCCTTTTAGGCCATGGTCATCGCCTTCACCGGGGACCCCTTTTTGGCTAGGGAAGAGCTCCTTAGAGAAGCCCAACTGAGGGGGCTAACCCGCTTCACCGAACCCACCCCCGAGGCCTTAGCCGAGGCCTTAAGCCCAGGGCTTTTTGGGGAAGCTGGGGCCATGATGGACCTGAGGGAGGTGGGCGAAGGGGAGTGGAAGGCCATAAAACCCTTATTGGAACAGGTAGCCGAGGGGGTGACGGTACTCCTTCTGGACCCCAAGCCCACTTCCTCCCGGGCCGCCTTCTACCGCACCCGGGAAAGGCGGGACTTCCCCACCCCTAAGGGCAAGGACCTGGTGCGCCACCTGGAAAACCGGGCCAAGCGCTTAGGGTTAAGGCTGCCTGCGGGCATAGTCCAGTACCTGGCCTCCCTGGAGGGGGACCTCGAGGCCCTGGAAAGGGAGCTGGAGAAGCTGGCCCTCCTTACGCCTCCCCTGACCTTGGAAAAGGTGGAAAGGGTGGTGGCCCTAAGGCCTCCGGTCACGGGGTTTGATCTGGTGCGGGCCGTGCTGGAAGGGGATGCTCAAAAAGTCTTCCGCCACCTAAAGCGGCTAAAGGAAGAGGGCGAGGAGCCCTTAAGGCTCCTTGGGGCCTTCGCCTGGCAGTTTGCCCTTCTGGCCCGGGCCTGGATGCTCCTGAAGGAAAACCCTAGGCCCACGGAAGGGGATTTGGCCCGCCTCGAGGCCCACCCCTACGCGGCCAAGCGGGCAATGGAGCTGGCCCGAAGCCTCTCAGGAAACGCCCTCAAGGCCAGCCTGGAAGCCCTCATAGCAGGGGAACGCCGGGCCAAGGAGGGCAAAGACCCTTGGCTGGCCCTGGAGAGGGCGGTCCATACCCTTCTGAACACCCTTCCCCGGGGCTAGGCACCCGTGCCCCCAGCGGTTGACTCGCGGGTCAGTTCCGGGATAGGCTTAGCCCATGCTGCATCCGGACGTGGTGGCAGGCCTTCTCAAAAAGGCCCTCAAGGGCGGGGCCGACTTTGGGGAAGTCTACGTGGAGCGCTCCAAAAGAAGGCGCATGACCGTGCGCTATGGCAGGCTGGAGGAGGCCATCTCGGGGCTGGACTACGGGGCGGGTTTAAGGCTTTTCTTCGGCACCGAGGTGGTCTACGCCTACACCAACCAGCTCACCCAAGAAGGGCTTCAAGAAGCCCTGGAGACCCTGCTTCGGGCCAAAGGGACCCTGGGGAAGGTGGACGAACGGGGGGCTGGGGGCCTGGACTTCCGCAAGGCCTTCCCCCAAGGCCTCCACACCCCCAAGGTGCCCTATGGGGAAAGGGACAAGCGCTTCCGCTTGGAAAGGCTATTGGAGGCCGAGGCCGGGGCCCGGATCGCCCCCGAGATCCAGCAGGTGGAGGCCAGCCTCCAGGAATGGGAACAGGAGGTCTTGATCGCCAACACCGAGGGCACCTGGGCTGAGGAGAAAAGGGTCCGCACAAGGCTTTACGTGCTGGCGGTGGCCCAGGAGGGCACGGAGGTCCAGACCGGTTACGCCGCCCCCGGCAAAAGCGTGGGGCTGGAACTCTTTGACCTCTATCCGCCCCAGGAGGTGGGGGCCAAGGCCGCCCGCCAGGCCCTCACCAACCTAAGGGCCAGGCCCGCCCCCGCGGGGACCATGCCCGTGGTGGTGGGGAACGCCTTCGGCGGGGTCATCTTCCACGAGGCCTTAGGCCACCTCCTGGAGACCACCAGCGTGGCCAAAAAGGCCAGCGTCCTGGCGGACAAGCTGGGGGAGATGGTGGCAAGCCCCGTGGTCACCTATGTGGACGATGGCACCCTGCCCCACGCCTGGGGCTCCACGGAGGTGGACGACGAGGGACACCCCACAAAGCGGACGGTGCTGATAGAGAAGGGCATCTTGAGAAGCTACATGGTGGACCGCCTGGGCCACCTCCTCACCGGTTATCCCATGACCGGCTCGGGCCGCAGGCAGGACTACACCCTGGCCCCCACCTCGAGGATGCGCAACACCTTCATCGCCCCGGGCGACAAGGAGGTGGAGGAGCTCATCGCCAGCGTGGAGTTTGGCCTTTACGCCAAGGATCTGGGGGGCGGGCAGGTGAAGCCGGGCTCGGGGGAGTACAACTTCGCCGTGCAGGAGGGGTACATCATCCGCCACGGCCGCTTGGAGGAGCCCGTCCGCGGGGCCATGCTGGTGGGCAAGGGGCCCGAGACCATCAGGAAGGTGGTGGCCGTAGCCAAGGACTGGGAAAACGCCCCCGGCATGTGCGGAAGCCTATCGGGGATGGTGCCGGTGGAGGTGGGCCAGCCCCATGTGCTGGTCTCGGAGATGGTGGTGGGAGGTAGGGCATGACCCTGGAGGAAGCCAAACGGTACCTGTTAAGGCGGGCCAAGGAGCTGGGCCTCGAGGCGGAGGTCCTTTTCCAGGAGGAACGGGAGCTTTCCCTAAGGGCCCGGCAGGGCACCCTAGAGGAGATCAAGGAGGCCCGGCAGGGGGGTATTGGCCTAAGGGTCCTGGTGCAGGGTCGGCTGGGCTACGCCTATACGGAAGAGCTCTCCCCCGAAGCCTTGGACTGGGCCCTCTCGGAAGCCCGGGATAACGCCCTGCTTTCCGGCAAGGAGGGCACCCTCCCTCTGGGGCAGGCCCTGGGAAGCCATGACCTCTTGGGAGAGGGGCTTTCTGCTCCCCTCGAGGCCAAGAAGCAAGGTGCCCTGGAGCTGGAAAGGACTCTGAGGGAAGACCCCAGGACCCAAAGCGTCCTCATGGGGGGTTATATGGAAAAGGAGGTCCGGGTGGCCCTGGCCAGCACCCTGGGTACCGAGGGAGCCTTCCGCACCGGGCTTGCCGGGATGGGGGGAAGCCTGGTGATGGCGGAGGGCAATAGCCTCAAGCAAGGCTGGGACTTTCGGCTGGCCAAGGAGTTCCACGCCCTAGACCCTGGCCGCACCGCCTTGGAGATCCGGGAGAAGACCGCAAGGCTCCTAAACGCCAAACCCCTCCCCACGGGCCGCTACCGGGCCTACCTGGAGCCCAAGGCCGTGGCGGGGCTTCTCTACGTGCTCTCCCGGTCCCTTTCCGGCAAAAGCGCCCTGGAGGGCAAAAGCCGCTTTCTAAATCGCCTTGGGGAAAGGATCGCCTCGGAGTGGGTCACCTTGGTGGACGACCCCACCCTGGAAAAGGGCTTGGTCTCCCGGCCCTTTGACGCCGAAGGCACCCCGGCCCGGCGCACGGTGGTGGTGGAAAAGGGCGTCTTCAAGACCTTTCTTCACAACACGGAAACCGCAAAGGCTTTGGGACAGGAGAACACCGGCCACGCCTTCCGCACCTACCGCGGGGTTTTGGACGTGGCCCCCACCAACCTGTATCTGGAACCCGTGGGCAACCTGCACCTGGAAAAGGGGGTCCTGATAACCGAGTTCATGGGCCTCCACGCCGGGGCCAACCCCGTGAGCCTGGACTTTTCCCTCCAGGCCCTGGGGCTATGGGTGGAGGAGGGGGAGGTGCGGTACGCGGTGGAAAACTTCGCCGTGGCCGGGAACCTCCTGGAACTTCTCCAGGCCATAGAGGCCGTAGGGGAAGAGGTGGAGTGGGAGGTGATGGGGGCAGCCTTCGGAAGCCCTTTGGTGGCGGTGGCCGAGCTTTCCTTTGCCGGGGCTTAGAGGCCACCCAAGGCCTTCGGCCGGTGGAGGGTCTACACCAGCCACACCCCCAAATCCCTTCCCTCCCTCCATTTTGCCCGGGAGAAGCTCCTGGCCACGCCCGGGATCGTGAGCCCCTCTATACCTTGCCCAAGGTGGGGGTGACGCCCCATATCGGCCAGGCGGGAAGAAGGACCCGGGAGCGCAGGGCCGGGATGGCGGTGGGAAACCTGCTCGCGGCTTTGGAGGGAAAAGAGCCCCCAAACCCGGTAGTATGAGCCCCATGGGCTTCGTCATCGGCCTTCTCGGTGGGGGGTTTGGGGGACTTGTGGGGCTTGGGGGGGGCACGGTGATGATTCCCCTCATGGTGGGGCTTTTGCGGCTAACCCAGCACAAAGCCCACGGCACCAGCCTGGTGGCGGTTTTCTTCACCGGGCTCGTGGGAGCTTTCACCTATGGGCTACAAGGTTCCTTGAGCTTGAAGGCGGCCTTGTTTCTGGCTGCCACGGCCATCCTCACCGCCCGCTTTGGGGCCCGCTATGCCCACAGCCTGGCGGAGAAGGATCTTAAGCGGGCCTTTGGCTGGTTCCTCCTTGGGGTCTCCTTTTTGCTGCTCCTGAAACCCTACCTGGCCCCCTTGGGCCTGGTGCGGGGTGAAATCTGGGAAGACCTAACCCTTCTCCTGGCAGGAGGCTTCACCGGTTTCCTCTCCGGGATGATGGGGGTGGGAGGAGGGACCATCATGGTACCGGCCATGGTGCTCCTCCTGGGCATGGACCAGCACACCGCTCAGGGCACGAGCCTTCTGGCCATGGTCCCCGCCAGCCTGGTGGGGGCCTACGCCCATTACCGTCTGGGCAACGTGGATGCCCTTCTTGCCCCCGGGTTGGTTCCCGGGGTGCTTCTGGGAACCTTTCTTGGGGGTGAGGTGGCCCATTTCCTGCCCGAGGCCACCTTACGCCTGGTCTTCGCCGCTGTCCTCCTCTGGACCGCGTGGCGGTACCTCCGTCCCTTGGGCAAAAAAGGGTGACCTTTTGCACTATTCCCCGGGGGGAAGGTGGTCTATCGTAAAGGGGAAAGGAGGTGGGCAAATGCAGCGCTGGCAGGATTGGGCCAACCTGGTCCTTGGCGTCTGGCTCATCCTTTCCCCGTGGCTTTTGGGCTTTAGCGGCACCCCGGCCGCCATGTGGAACACGGTCATCATCGGGGTGGTGGTGGGGCTTATGGCCCTTTTGCACCTCCGGGGTGGCCCCATGTGGGAGGAATGGGTGAACGTGGTCTTGGGCGTCTGGCTCATCCTCTCCCCTTGGATCCTGGGCTTCAGCGGCATGGGGAACGCCATGTGGAACGCTATCATCGTGGGCGTCCTGGTGGGGATTCTGGCCCTAAGCATCGCCCGGGAGAAACCCCGGGCAGCCTAGTACCACCCACTTTGCCTAAGCGGCAGAGTGGGAGACCCGGCGTACCACCCGCCTTTGGCCAAGGCCTTAGGCGGGTTGGCCTCTTGCACCCTCCCAAGAAGAGGAGGTAAGGTAAGGGCGGCCTTTAAACCGGTCCCGCGAGGCCGGAAAGGAGAGGAAGAATGCGATTTCGTGAAGATAAAGAGCAGAAGCCGAGCGGAGGCTTTGGCCTCCGCTTCTTTTTGGAGGTGAACCGTGCGCTTTAAGGCCGAGCTTTTAAACGCCGAGGAGATGCGCCGAGCCCTCTACCGCATCGCCCACGAGATTGTGGAAGCCAATAAGGGTGTGGAAGGGCTGGCCCTCATCGGCATCCACACCCGGGGCATCCCCTTGGCGGAGCGCATCGCCCGCTACATCCGGGAGTTTGAGGGGAAGGAGGTGCCGGTAGGGATTTTGGACATCACCCTATACCGGGATGACCTTTCGGAAATCGGGGTCAGGCCCCAGGTGCGGGAAACCCGGATCCCCTTTGACATCACGGGGAAGGCCTTGGTCCTGGTGGACGACGTGCTCTACACCGGCCGCACCGCCCGGGCTGCCCTGGATGCCCTCATGGACCTGGGCCGCCCTAGGCGCATCTACCTGGCGGTCCTGGTGGACCGGGGGCATAGGGAGCTCCCCATCCGGGCCGATTTCGTGGGCAAGAACGTGCCCACCGCCAGAAACGAGGTGGTGAAGGTGAAACTCTCGGAAGTGGACGGCGAGGATCGGGTGGAGCTTTGGGAAAGGGAGGAGGCATGAGGCACCTCTTGGACTTCCAGGGCTGGACCCGGCCCGAGGTGGAAAACCTCCTGGACACCGCCCGGGTCATGTCTGAGGTGCTGGAAAGGCCAGTGAAGAAGGTGCCCGCTCTCCAAGGCTTCACCGTGGCCACCGTCTTCTTTGAACCCTCCACCCGCACCCGCATCTCCTTTGAGCTGGCCGCCAGGCGCATGTCCGCGGATGTGGTCTCCTTTGCCGCTCAGGCGAGCAGCCTGCAGAAGGGGGAAAGCTACAAGGATACCCTCCTCACCCTCGAGGCCATGGGCATAGACGCCTACGTCATCCGGGCCGATAGCGCCGGGGTTCCCCACCAGGCCACCCGCTGGGTGAAGGGCGTGGTCATCAACGGCGGGGACGGGCGCCGGGCCCACCCCACCCAGGCCCTCTTGGACGCCTACACCCTCCTGGAGGCCCTGGGCACCCTGGAGGGCAAAAAGATCGCCATCGTGGGGGATATCCTCCACTCCCGGGTGGCCCGCTCCAACGTGGAGCTCCTGCCCCTCCTCGGGGCCGAGGTCTGGGTGGCGGGCCCCCCCACCCTTCTCCCCCAAACCCTTCCCGGGGCTAGGCTCACCCCCCATCTGGAGGAGGCCCTAGCGGAGGCGGATGCGGTCATGGTCCTAAGGCTCCAGAAGGAGCGCATGGAGGCAGGTCTTATCCACCTCCAGGACTACATCGCCCACTACCAGGTGACGGAAGAACGCCTAAGAAAGACGAAACCCAGCGCCCCCCTTCTTCATCCTGGCCCCATGAACCGGGACATAGAGCTGGAGGGCACGCTGGCGGACTCGGAAAGAAGCCTGGTGAACCGCCAGGTGCGAAATGGCCAAGCGGTACGCATGGCGGTCCTCTACCACCTTCTCGTGGGGAAAGAGCGGTAGGGCCAGAGGAGGCACGGAATGTTGCTCATCAAAAACGTCAAGCTGGTGGACGCCCTTGGGGAAAGGGGTCCTGTGGACGTACTCATCGGGGAAGGCCGGATCCTGAGCCTTAATGGCGGGAAGGCGGAAACGGTCATGGATGGCAGGGGCCTTTACCTTGCCCCTGGCTTTGTGGACCTCCACGCCCACCTTAGGGAACCGGGCCAGGAGGTGAAGGAGGAGCTTTCCACGGGGCTTCTTGCCGCCGTGCGGGGCGGGTATACGGATATCGTCTCCATGCCCAACACCTCCCCGCCCGTGGACACCCCCGAGGCGGTACGGGCCCTTCAGAAGAAGGCCCAGGCCCTGGGGCTGGCCCGGCTCCACCCGGCCGCGGCCCTAACCCAAGCCCAAGAGGGAAAGGCCCTCACGGAGGCCGGCCTCCTAAAGGAGGCTGGGGCCTCCCTCCTCACCGACGACGGCCACACCAATGAGGACGCCGGGGTTCTGGCGGCAGGGCTCTTGCAGGCCTCCCCCTTTGGCCTGCCCGTGGCGGTGCATGCAGAGGATGCCTCCTTGCGCCGGGGCGGGGTAATGAACGACGGTCCTCTGGCCGACCTCCTGGGCCTTCCCGGAAACCCGCCCGAGGCCGAGGCTGCCCGCATTGCCCGGGACCTCGAGGTCCTCCGCTACGCGGTGCGCCGGGGAAAGAAGAGACCCCACCTCCACATCCAGCACCTCTCCACCAAGCGGGGGCTAGAGCTCCTTCGGGAGGCCAAAAGGGCCGGGCTTCCCGTGACTGCCGAGGCCACGCCCCACCACCTAACCCTCACCGAGGAAGCTTTAAAATCCTTTGATCCCCTCTTTAAGGTAGCCCCACCCCTCCGCACCCAAGAGGACCGGGAAGCCCTTATGGAGGGGCTTCTGGACGGCACACTGGACGCCATCGCCACCGACCACGCCCCCCACACCCAGGCGGAAAAGGAAAGGGACCTCCTCAGGGCCCCCTTCGGCATCCCTAGCCTCGAGGTGGCCTTCCCCCTCCTTTACACCGAGCTTCACCTGAAGCGGGGCTTCCCCCTAAGCCGCCTAGTGGAGCTTTTCACCGATGGCCCAAGGAAGGTCCTCGGCCTCAAGCCCCTGCACCTGGAGGAGGGCGCCGAAGCCAGCCTGGTCCTTCTGGACCCCAAGGAGCGCCCCGTGGACCCTAAGGCCTTCGCCTCCAAAGCCCGCTATTCCCCGTGGGCAGGCTGGATCTTGGGAGGGTGGCCGGTCCTGACCCTGGTGGAGGGGCGGGCGGTGCACCAGGCGCTAGAGTAGGGGCTAGGGCTGGAATGGGTGGGAGGCCCCGCCCATCTACCGCCGCCAAAAGGCGGTGGACCGCATCCGCCCCAAGGAAGGGTCTTCCTGCCCCTGCATCCATGCGGCCGATGTCTACGAGCGCCCTTCCCGCTTAGGGAATATATCCGTTAGGCTCCTCACCCCCTCCGCCTCCATGATCCTCAAAAGGCCCTTCAGCACCCGGCGGGGGAAAAGGGGGCCCCCATAGACAAACCCCGTATAGACCTGCACCAGCCTGGCCCCCAGCTTAAGCCGCTCCCACACATCCTCCGGGCCTTCCACACCGCCCACGCTGACCAGGGTCAGGTCCCTTGCTGAAGCCAGGTGGCGCAACACCTCCAGGGCCTTTCCCTTTAGAGGCCTTCCCGAAAGCCCCCCGGCCTCGCGGGCCCAGGGGCTTTTTAGGCCCGGGCGCTCCAAGGTGGTGTTCACCGCCACCAGGCCCTCTAGCCCGTGCTTTCGGCAAAGCTCCACCACCTGATCCAAGGCCTCCCAGGTGAGATCGGGAGCCACCTTGAGGAGGAGGGGCTTAGGGGTGGCCGGGCGGAGCCGGGAGAGGAGCTCGTCCAAAAAAGGGCCTTCCTGAAGGGCCCTAAGCCCCGGAGTGTTAGGGGAACTCACATTGATGACAAAGTAGTCCCCGTGGGGCTCGAGGACCCTTAGGGCCTCGAGGTAGTCTTCCGCCGCCCTTTCCAAGGGGGTATCCCGGTTCTTCCCCAGGTTTACCCCTATAGGGAGCGCAAGGCCCCTTTCCCGGAAGCCCCTTAGCCTTCTTGCCGCCGCCTCCGCCCCCCGGTTGTTGAAGCCCATGCGGTTGATGAGGGCCCGGTCCTCCACCAGCCGGAAAAGCCTGGGCCTGGGGTTTCCCTCCTGGGGCCTTGGGGTGAGGGTGCCCACCTCGGCAAAGCCGAAGCCCAAGGCCCACCAGGCCCCCAGGGCCCGGGCGTCCTTGTCCATGCCCGCCGCAAGGCCCAAGGGGTTGGGAAAACTGAGCCCAAAGGCCTCCACCCGGAGCCTTGGCTCCTCCACCCGGAGGAACCTGGCGGGGAGCTCCAAAAGGGGTCCCCTTTCCGACCACAGGGAAAGGAACCTCAGGGTGAGCTCATGGGCTTCCTCCGGGTCCAGGGCAAAAAGCAGGCGGTGCATACGAGCCCATGCTACCTTGACTCCTCTCCCAGGTGAGGTTAAAGATGGCCTTATGAGAAGCCTCCTAACCCTTTCCCTGATAGGCCTCTTGCTCCTAGCAGCTTGCTCCTACACCATCACTGTGGACTTGCCTTCGCAAACTTTCCAAGTACCGCCCCTGCCAAACACCCAAGGGATGATCCTTTATAAAAAGGACCCCCTAAGCTTTTCTCCTCCCCCCGTGGCCCCGAAGAGCGTCGTAATCCTGGGCACCCTCGAGGCAAACCAACCCCTCAGCACCACTCTGGGTTTTTACGTGCGCCTAAAAGATCCCAGTGCCTGCCAGGACCTAGGCCAAGCCTACCTCTGTCCCATCGGAGCCGACGACGAAAGGGCAGGGGAAGCCCGGTTTGAGGAGAGCGCCAGCGCCCCCCTTACCCTTGGGGGCAGAAACCTCACCCAGGGGGTGGCCCAAGGCCGGTTCTGGTTGGGCCTCGAGGTCCAAGGCCTGCCGAGCCAAGGCGGGGTGTTCACCCTAAAGGATCCCAAGGCCATGCTGACCGTAGGTTTCTAAAGGGCCCTTGGAAGCCAGCCCCCGGGACAATTGGGGGGATCGTGGTTTCAGGGTTTTATCTTTCATCCCCCATGGCTATGATAGGTCTTAGATGAAGGACGCCTTCCGCCTGGAACTTCCCGTACTTCCCCTTAGGAACACCGTGATCCTCCCCCACACCACCACCGCGGTGGATGTGGGTCGCCCCAAGAGCAAAAGGGCGGTGGAGGAAGCCTTAAACGCCGACCGCTACCTCTTTCTGGTCACCCAGAAGGACCCTGAGGTGGACGACCCCACCCCTGAGGACCTCTATGAGGTAGGCACCCTAGCGGTGGTGAAGCAGGCCATGCGCCTGCCGGACGGCACCCTGCAGGTGATGGTGGAGGCCAGGAACCGGGCAAAGCTTCTCTCCTACGTGGCCGCCCCCTACCTCAGGGCCATTGGGGAGGTGCTTTCCGAGCCCCCCCTCCAGGACCCAGGCCTGGCCCGGGTCCTGGTGAACGAGGTGCAGGAGGCCTTTGAACGCTACCTGCAAAACCACAAGACCCTGCGCCTGGACCGCTACCAGCAGGAGGCCATCAAAAGCACCCTGGACCCCGCCATCCTGGCGGATCTGGTAGCCCACCACGCCACCTGGGAACTTCCGGACAAACAGGCTATCCTGGAAACCCCGGAGGTGGAGGAGCGGTTGAAAAAGGTGTTGGCCCTCCTCCTTAGGGACCTGGAGCGCTTTGAGCTGGACAAGAAGATCGCCGCCCGGGTCAAGGAGCAGATGGACCAAAACCAAAGGGAGTACTACCTCCGGGAGCAGATGAAGGCCATCCAAAGGGAGCTTGGGGGCGGGGAGGACTTCCTAAGCGAAATGGAGGAGCTCCGGGAGCGCATAGAGAAGAAGGGCATGCCGGAGGCCGTAAAGGAAAAGGCCCTCAAGGAGCTAAAACGCCTGGAGCGCATGCAGCCCGGCTCCCCCGAGGCCACGGTGAGCCGCACCTACCTGGACTGGCTCCTGGAGGTACCCTGGACCGAGGCCGACCCCGAGGTTTTGGACATCGCCGTCACCAAGCGGGTCCTGGACGAGGACCACTACGGCCTGAGAGACGTTAAGGAGCGGATCCTGGAGTACCTGGCGGTGCGCCAGCTCACGCAAGGGAAAGAGGTGAAGGGCCATGCCCCCATCCTCTGTTTCGTGGGACCCCCGGGGGTGGGCAAGACCTCCTTGGGCAAGAGCATCGCCCGCAGCATGAACCGCAGGTTCCACCGTATCTCCCTGGGGGGCGTGCGGGACGAAGCGGAGATAAGGGGCCACCGGCGCACCTATATTGGGGCGCTTCCCGGGAAGATCATCCAGGGCATGAAGCAGGTGGGCGTGGTCAACCCTGTCTTCCTCCTGGACGAGATAGACAAGCTTTCCTCCGACTGGCGGGGGGACCCGGCCTCGGCCCTTCTGGAGGTTTTAGACCCCGAGCAAAACCACACCTTCACCGACCACTACCTGGATGTCCCCTACGACCTTTCCAAGGTCTTTTTCATCACCACCGCCAACACCCTTTCCACCATTCCCAAGCCCCTTCTGGACCGGATGGAGGTCATTGAGATCCCCGGCTATACCCTGCCGGAGAAGCGGGCCATCGCCCGCCACTTCCGCTGGCCCTTCCAGGTGAAGGAGGCGGGCCTCGAGGGCAAGCTGGAGATCACCGACCGGGCCCTGGACCGCATCGTCCAGGAGTACACCCGGGAGGCCGGGGTCAGGAACCTGGACCGGGAGCTTTCCAAGGTGGCCCGCAAGGCGGCCAAGGACTACCTGGAAAGCCCCTGGGAAGGGGTGCGGGTGGTGGATGCCCAGGATCTGGAGGCCTACCTGGGCGTGCCCCGCTACCGCCCAGACCGGGCGGAGAAGGCGCCCCAGGTGGGGGTGGCCCAGGGCCTGGCCTGGACGCCCTATGGCGGGGCTTTGCTCACCATTGAGGCCATGGCCGTGCCCGGGACCGGCAAGGTGAACCTCACCGGCAACCTGGGGGAGGTGATGAAGGAATCGGCCCACGCCGCCCTCACCTACCTCCGGGCCCACCGGGAGGAGTGGGGCCTACCCGAGGGGTTCCATAAGGAATACGACCTCCATATCCACGTCCCCGAGGGCGCCACCCCCAAAGATGGTCCCTCCGCGGGCATCACCATGGCCACCGCCTTGGCCAGTGCCCTCACGGGGCGGCCCGTGCGCATGGATGTGGCCATGACCGGGGAGATCACCCTAAGGGGTAAGGTGTTGGCCATCGGCGGGGTTAAGGAGAAACTCCTCGCCGCTCACCAGGCGGGCATCTTCCGGGTCATCCTGCCCAAGGAGAACCAGCCCGAGCTGAAGGAGGTGCCCGAGGAGATCCTAAAAGACCTGGAGATCACCTTCGTGGAAGAGGTGGGAGAGGTGTTGCGCCTCCTCCTCCTGCCCCCTTCCCCACCCCCAACCGCCCCCGCCGAGAGGCCCCAGCCGGGAGCGGGAGCTTAGACCTCCACCACCTGGCCCAAAGGGGTCAAGACCTGGGCCGAGCCAGGGGTGGGATGGTGAGCCCTAAGCCGAAGTTCGGCCAGGCCCCGGGTCCCAAGGCCCAAGCGGTAGACCCCCGGGGGCAGGAGGAAGGCGTAGTCCAAAGGGTCTTCTGGAAGCACGGTCCCCCAAAAGTGGCCCGCCTTTATTGGGGTGGGTTGGGCACCTTGGAGTTTAAAGGCGGGTTTGACACCCCCGAGGAGGTGGTCCAGGCCTTCGGGGGCCGGGCCACGGGGTATGTGGAAGGCCTGGTTTTCCACGACCAAAACCGGGACGGGGTGCGGAACCCTGACGAGCCCCCCCTCCCTGGGGCCAAGGTGCGGGTAGGGGCCTGGAAACGGTAGCGGACGAGAAGGGCCGCTACCGCCTGGAGCTTTACCCCGGAAGCTACCGCCTGGAGGTGGGGGCCTCGAGGCCACCCTGGCCCTACGGCGCCGGGTAGAGGCCAAGGTGGAGCGCGGCCTCACCTTGCCCCTAGACCTCCCCGTGGAAACGGTTGTGGGCCTCATGGGCCAGGTCTTTTTGGATGCCAACCGCAACGGCATCAAGGACGAGGGGGAACCCCCCCTTCCCTACGCCCGGGTACGGGTACAAGGGCCGGAAACCCGAACCACCCTGGCCGACGGACGAGGGGTTTTTGTCGTGGGCGGGCTTCTCCCGGGGAACTACACCCTGAGCCTAGACCCGGCCAGCCTGGACAAGCTTCAGGAACCAGGGGAGCCGGTATCCCTAAGCCTCTCGCCTGGACCCCTACCCCAGGTCTTGCTCCCGGCCCGTGGTGCGGGAGGTGGTGCGCACCCTTACCGAGGAGACCCTGGCGGTGGTCCTAAAACCCTTGCCCCCGGCCCTCCCTCCTGGAGCGGAAGTGGCCCTGGAAGCCACCGTGCAAGGGAAGCCAGAAAGGGTCTGGGCCGAGGTGGCCGGCCGTATCCTGGCCTTAACCCCTGTAGGAGAAGGGGTCTACAGGACCTTGGCTGTGGTGGAGGGCCAAGGCACTTTGGAGATCAAGGTGGTGGCCGAAGGCCAAGGGGAACGGAGCGAAACCACGGCCCTCCTCACCCTCCGCCCGGGACCCCTGGCCACCCTGCAGGCCAGCCCCGCCCTCCTTGACCCCGGGGAGGAGGTGCGCCTCGAGGCCCGCCTCCTACGCCGGGCCAACCGGGTGGAGGTTCGCCTAGGCCCCATGGTCCTTCCCTTGGAAAGGGTGGACGACTTCACCTACCGGGGCACCTTCCTGGCTCCCAAGACGCCAGGGGCCTACGAGCTGGAGCTGTATCTGGACGGGGTGCGAACCCATAGCGCCCGCATCCGGGTGCGGGACTAGGGAAGCTCCTCCTTGCGGTTGGCGTTGAGGAATACCTGGGCCCCGAAGCGGGCCACCACCTCCTCGGCCGGGATATAGGTGGCCCCCAAAGCCTCCATGACCCGCCTTAAGAGGAAATCCCCCTCCCGTATCTGCCGCTCCACCTGGGGCAGGCAGTCCTTGTGGTAAAAGGCCATGAGGGGCTCCAGGTGGCCTTCCGGGTTATGGACCACCACCACCGGGTACGCCGAGGCCAGGGCCTTCTCAAAGAGGAAATCCCAGTAGCTGGGCGTAAGGAAAGGCAGGTCCGTGGCCGCCACCGCCACCCAAGGGTAGCGGGCATGAAAGAGGGCGGAGTGCAGACCGGAAAGGCTGTCGGCGCCCGGGAGAAGGTCGGGGTAGACCGGCACCCCCAACCCCTCGTAGGGCCGGTTGGCCACAATAAAGCGTTCCCCCGCCCTCTGAAGGCTATCCAGGACCCATTGGAGGAGGGTTTTTCCCCGGTAAGGGTAAAGGGCCTTGTCCTCCCCAAACCGTCGGGAAAGCCCCCCAGCGATCACCGCCCCCGAGTACATGCCTACCATGCTAAGGCCGCAAGCAACCTCTCCCCAAGCCACGGGGCATAGAGGAACCCGGTGGAGCCGAGCCCCGTGAGGGCAAAACCCCCCTCCACCGGAAAGAGGTAAGGAAGCCCTACCTCGCCGCCAGGCAGACTGGGGCCCTCTTCCGGGGCCCCCACCCTGCCGCTAGGCGGGGTGGGGCGATCAAGCCGGAAGCGCACCCCCCGCCAGGCCGAGGCCACCTTTGGCCGGTAGCCCAAAAGGGCCTCCGCCCCCCTGAGGAGCCACTCCGCCTCCCCTTCCGTGGGGGGTGGGGCCTCCGGGGTTTTCTGGTGGGGCAGGTAGCTTCCCCCAAGGACGCTTCCCGCCAAATAGACCCGGTAGCTGAGGGCCCGAGGAAAGTAGTCCAAGAGAAGCAACACCAGTCCCGGGATATGCCGCCCCTCGAGGCCCAAAAGGTGCGCCCCCTGCCCCCCACCGGCATAGACCAGCACCTCCCCGTGGACCCTTTCCCCGCCCTCCAAAAGCAGGTACGGGGGCTCCCAGGCCAAAACCCGGGCCTTAAGAAGCGAAAGCCCTTCCGCAAGCCTCTCCAGAAGGGGCCTGGGCTCCAGCCAGAAGGCCTCTTCCAACAGGACTCCTCCCTCCTCCCAGGTGTGCCTAAGCCCCCCAAGCCGCAAGGCCACCCTCTCCCTCTCCCCTTCCGGCACCGGGCGGTAAACGCCAAGGTGCAAGGGCACGAAGCGACCATAGAAGCGGAGGGCCGCCTCGAGGGCCTCCTCACCCCGCTTTGCCAGGGTGAAGCGCCTTCCCCTTAAAGGGTTCACCAGGGCCACGGGCACCCGGCTGGCCTCCCCCAGGCCCTGGGCCACCACCAAGACCCGGTGGCCTTTTTCCTGCAAAAGCCGGGCGGCGGTGAGCCCCACCACCCCCGCCCCTAGGACCACCACCTCGGCTTTCGCCCGCCCACCCGCCATCTAAAACCGGTACCCTTCCCCCTCCTTCCGGCAAAGCCCCCGGCCCACGAGCCCCTCTAAAAGGCGCTCCGCCTCGGAGGGGGAGAGGAAGGCTTTAAGGTCCTCCGGGCGCAGGAAGCCGCCCTTCCGCCAAGCCTCCTTCATGGCCAAGCGCTCCAAAGCCGCCTGGGAAGGCCCCCTTTGCAAAAGCCTCCCTTGCCAGCGGAATAGACCCAGATACAGGGGAAAGGAAAACCCTAGGGCCAGAAGAAAGCCCCCCGGGCTGAAGCGGAAACTGGCCCAAAGGAGGAGAAACAGGGCCAAGGCCCCGCTCACAGGCAAAAGGTGCCGTCCCATAGTGCTTCCTCAGGCCACGGGCAAGGGAATGGGGGCCGGTTCCCTAGCCCCCACCACCTCCCCGAAAAGCAGGTGGGGGGTGGCCTGTTTGATCTCCACCTGGTAAAGCCCAGGGGTGGGAGCCTGGTGGGCAGGAACCAGCACCGGGTGGTTTCCCCGGTCGTGCCCCTGCACATATCCTTCCTCCTTAGCCTCCCCCCGCACCAGCACCTCCACGGTCCTCCCCACCCACTCCAGGTTCCGGCGGTAGCTCCACTCCTTCTGCTTCTCAATGAGGCGCATGAGCCTCTCCACCTTCACCTCCCGG
This sequence comes from Thermus albus, assembly GCF_022760855.1. Lineage (NCBI taxonomy): Bacteria > Thermotogati > Deinococcota > Deinococci > Thermales > Thermaceae > Thermus > Thermus albus. The sequence continues at coordinate 64,823 of NZ_JAKTNR010000005.1, read as the reverse complement.
GGCAGGTCCTGGAAGTGCTTGTAGGCAGGGGTGCCGGGCCTTGGGGAGTAGATGAACATGTAAGCCTGGTCGTACCCCACCTCGTCGTACAGGGAAAGGGTTTCCTGGAAGTCCTCCTCCGTCTCCCCGGGAAATCCCACGATGATATCGGTGGAAAGCACCACATCCGGCAAGGCTTCGCGGATCTTGCGGATGCGCTCCAGGTAATGCGCCCGGCGGTACTCCCGGGCCATGCGCCTCAGCACCCGGTCAGAACCCGACTGCACCGGCAGGTGGATGTAGCGGGTAATGGCCGGGGTTTCGGCAATGGCCTCAATGATGTCGTCGGTGAAGTTCACCGGGTGGCTGGTGAGGAAGCGCACCCGGGGGATGCCCATCCGGCCCACCATGCGGAGGAGCTGGGCAAAGGAGGGAAAGCCCGGCTGGTCCTTGCCGTAGGAGTTCACGTTCTGCCCCAAAAGGGTGACCTCCACCACCCCGGCTTCCCTCAGGGCCTCTATCTCCCTCAGGATCAGGTCGGGATGGCGGGAAACCTCAGGACCCCGGGTGGTGGGCACGATGCAGTAGGTGCAGTGGTGGTTGCATCCCCGGATGATGGTCACGTGGGCGGAAAGGGCGCCTTTAGGGGGTGGAGGAATGTAGTCCAGAAGGTCCTCCTTGAAGGTGAGGTCAAAGAAGCGCCCGTTTTGCTTCAAGGCCTCCGCCAAGGAGGTAAGGGCCCCGGGGCCCAGGAGGATATCCACCCCGAACTTCCGGGCCATCTGCTGGCCCTCGTCCAGCTGGGCCAAGCAGCCCATGAGCCCGATGAGAAGGCCTCTCCTCTCCTTTTCCTTACGGAGCTGGCCCAGGAGGGAGCGCACCTTCTCCACAGGCTTGCCACGGACGGCGCAGGTGTTCACCAAGACAAAGTCCGCCTCCTCCACGCTGTCCACCAGCTCCCACCCCAGGCTCACCAGCTCGCTGGCCACCAGGTGGGAGTCGTACTCGTTCATCTGGCATCCAAAGGTAATGATGTGGGCACGCATAGGCCTCCCAGGGGCTACCGGGGGGATCCCGGACCCGTTTCCTCAGTGTAGCACCTTAAACTAGAACCATGACGGGAGGTTCGTCCACGGACCTGACCCTCGAGGCCCTCCGCCCCGGCCTAAGGCTCAAGGGCCTCCTTCCCCAAGGAAGCGTGCGTCTAGAAAGCGTCCGCCTCCTGGATGGGGTAGCCCAGATCACCTATCGGGAACCTTCGGGCACCCTGCGCGAGGTCCTCCTTTACCCCGAGGACCTGGCCCAGCTGCGGGTGGAGGAGGCGGCCCGCTTCCCCCTAGATGCGCCCGGGGACCGCTTCCGTCTGGCCGCTGAGGCCAAGCGCATCCGCTTGGCCTACCTCTTTGACCCCATGATGGCGGTACATGCTTCCTTGGTGGAACCCCTTCCCCACCAGATTGAGGCCGTCTATGGCCACATGTTGCGCAAAAACCCCTTGCGTTTCCTCCTGGCCGATGACCCGGGTGCGGGCAAGACCATCATGGCTGGACTCCTCATCCGGGAGCTTTCCCTCAGGGGAGCCTTGGAAAGGGTCTTGGTGGTGGCTCCCGGAGCCCTTGTCTTGCAATGGCAGGAGGAACTTTGGGAAAAGTTCCGCTTGGACTTCAGAATCTTTTCCCGCTTCGCCCTAGAAACTTCCCCGAGGAACCCCTTCCGAGAACACCCCCTCTGGATCGCCCGTATGGATGGGCTTGCCCGCTTTACAGAGGTTTCGGACAAGGCCCTCGAGGTGGACTGGGACCTGGTGGTGGTGGACGAGGCCCACAAGATGGCCGCCACCTATGACGGCCAAGACATCAAGGCCACCCGCCGATACCGCCTGGGACAACGCCTCTCGGAAAAGGCCAAGCACTTCCTCCTCCTCACCGCTACCCCCCACCGGGGTAAGGAGGAGGACTTCCGTCTCTTTCTCGCCCTTTTAGACCCAGACCGCTTTGCCGGCAAACCCCGGCCAGGGGGCCCCAGCTTGAACGCCGAAGGGGTCTGGCTCCGAAGGCAAAAGGAGGATCTGGTGCGCTTTGACGGCACCCCCCTCTTTCCCGAGCGGTGGGCCTACACCGTGGCCTATGCCCTCTCCCGCGAGGAGATGCACCTCTATCAGGCCGTCACGGCCTATGTGCGTGAGGAGATGAACCGGGCCGAGGCCTTGAAAGAAAGCCAACAGCGCACCGTTGGCTTTGCCTTATCCCTTCTGCAAAGGCGGCTGGCCAGCAGCCCCCTGGCCATCTACCGCTCTTTGGAAAGGCGCCGGAAACGCCTCGAAGCCCGCCTCCAAGAGCTAAGGGGAAAAGGGGTCCTGGCCTTCCCCGTCCTGGAAGAAGAGGACATAGAGGAAAAAGAGGAGTTCCCCGATGAGGAATGGGAAGGGGCTCCTGAGATCCTGGACCAGGCCACGGCCGCCCGCACCCGGGCTGAGCTGGAGCGGGAAATCCACACCCTAGAACGCCTGGAAAAGGAGGCGTTGGCTCTTTATCAACGCCAGGAAGACCGCAAATGGCTGGAGCTGCGCTCCCTCTTGCAGAAAAACCCCATAAAGGGGCGCAAGCTGATCGTCTTCACCGAGCACAAGGATACCCTGGACTACCTAGAGGCCAGGCTCACCACCTTCCTGGGACAACCCGAGGCCGTGGTTACCATCCACGGAGGGCTTTCCCGGGAGGAGCGCCGCCGCCGCCAAGCCCGCTTCACCCAAGACCAGAACGTCCTCATCCTGGTGGCCACGGATGCCGCCGGGGAGGGGGTTAACCTGCAACAAGCCCATCTTCTCATCAACTACGACCTGCCCTGGAACCCCGCCAGGTTGGAACAACGCTTTGGCCGCATCCACCGCATCGGCCAGACCGAGGTTTGTCACATGTGGAGCCTGGTGGCGGAAAACACCCGTGAGGGGGAGGTTTACCTCCGCCTTTTGCGGAAGCTGGAGGAGGCTAGCCAGGCCTTGGGCGGAAAGGTCTTTGACGTTTTGGGAAGGCTTTTCGCGGAAAAACCTCTTAAGGAACTGCTCCTCGAGGCCATCCGCTATGGCGAAGACCCCGAGGTTCGGGCCCGTCTCTTCCGCCAGGTGGAAGGAGCCGTAGACCCAAAACGCTTGGAGGCCCTCCTGCAAAACGCTCTGGCTACGGAGGTTCTGGACCCCAAACGCCTTTCTGAACTGCGTCAGGAAATGGAGAGGGCAGAAGCGAGGAGGCTCCAGCCCCACTACCTGGCCAGCTTCTTCCGGGAAGCCCTCACCCAGCTAGGGGGCACGGTGCACCCCCGGGAAGAGGGGCGGATGGAGGTAAGCTTCGTTCCTCCCCAGATCCGGCAGGCGCGGCCTGGGGTCCTGAGGGGCTACACCCGCGTCACCTTCCACAAGGACAAGGTGGCCCTGCCGGGCAAACCCGTGGCCGATTTCCTGGTCCCCGGCCATCCTCTTCTGGAAGGGGTGTTGGATGCCGTCCTTGAGGCGTGGGGGGAGGTTCTGGAACGGGGCACGGTCCTAGTGGACGAAAACGCCGCCAGCCCCCGCCTAATCCTGGCCCTCGAGCACGAGGTGCAAGACGCCAAAGGCCCCGTGTCCCGTCGCTTCCTCTACCTGGGGATGGACCTGGCAGAGGGGAATCCTAAGCGCATCTGGGAGGAAGGGCCGGCCCCCTACCTAGACTTACGCCCTGCCACCGAGGAGGAAAGGGACTTCGGCCTCGGGCTTTTACAGGGCGTAGACCTCGAGGCCCTCCTGGCCCAGGCGGAGGCCTTGGCCACGGGCAAGCTGGCGCGGGAACACTTTGAGGAGGTGCGCCGCTACCGGCAGCTGGAAGTGGACCGCACCCTTAAGGCTGTAAAGGACCGGCTTCTTTCCGAGATTTACTACTGGGACCACCAAGCCGCCAAAGAGGAGGAACGCCTAAAGGCAGGAAAACAGGGAGCCGCAGGCCGGCTACAAAAGGCCAGGCACCGGGCCGATGAGCTAAGGGAACGCCTTAGGCGCCGGGAGCAGGAGCTGGAAGAGGCCCGATACCTTCGCTCCCTGCCCCCGAAGCTCTCCCAAGCCATCCTGGTGGTGCCCCCCTTGCCCCACCCCCGACCGGAGGAACCCCACCTCGAGGTCCGGGAACGCTTGGAACGCCTGGCGGTGGAAGCCGTGCTCCAACTGGAGAGGCAGATGGGCTACACGCCCAAGGAGATGCCCCCTGGCTTTCCCGGTTACGACATTGAGTCCCTTACCCCCGAGGGCACCTTACGCCTCTTGGAGGTCAAGGGCAAGGGACCGGGGGCCGAGGTGGTCACGCTCTCCCGCACCCAAATCCTCACTGCCCTCAACAAACCCGACACCTGGTTCCTAGTGGTGGTGGAAACCGACGGCCAAAGGGCTCTAAGGGCCCATTACATCCCCACGCCCTTCGTCCGGGAACCGGACTTTGGCGCCACCAGCGTGAACTACAGCCTAAGGGAACTCCTAGGCAAGGCCGTACGGGTAGTAGCCTTGTAAAAGCTCCAAGACCTGGAGGACATAGCCATGGCCAAGAAACTCATAGAAGTCGCCCTACCCCTCAAGGAAATCAACCGGGAGGCCAGCCGGGAGAAGTCCATCCGCCACGGCCATCCTTCCACCCTGCACCTCTGGTGGGCCAGGCGCCCCCTGGCCACGGCCCGGGCGGTGCTCTTTGCCACCCTGGTGGACGACCCAGGGACCCACCTGCCGGAAGCCGAAGCCCACCGGGAAAGGGAGCGGCTTTTTAAGCTCATAGGACAGCTGGTAAACTGGGATAACGTCAAGGACCCGGAAAGGGCCCAGGTGGTGGCCGAAGCCCAGTACGAGATAGCCAAGAGCCTGGCCCACGCCCTGGGAGAGGCGCCCCCCAGCTCCTCTGGGGACAAGGAGCGCATTCAAGCCATACTGGAAAAGGCCCCTCCCGTGCTTGACCCCTTTGCCGGAGGGGGCACCATCCCCCTGGAAGCCCAGCGCCTAGGGCTTAGGGCCTACGCATCGGACCTGAACCCGGTGGCGGTCCTCATCAACAAGGCCCTAATAGAGATTCCCCCTCGCTTTGCCGGAAGGCCACCCGTGAACCCCGAGTACCAGGCCAAGGCCCAGGCCACCGACCGCTTCCCTGGGGCCAAGGGCCTGGCTCAGGACGTGCGCTATTACGGCAGACGCCTTCTGGAAAAGGCCCGGGAACGGATCGGCCACCTCTACCCCACCCTGGATGGCAAAACCGTTATCGCTTGGCTTTGGGCCCGCACGGTCCCTTGCCCCAACCCCGCCTGCCCCGCTTCCCGGCATGGGGAGCACCCGGGCGCTCCCCTTCTGGCCTCCCTATGGCTTGCCCAAAGGAAGGGCAAGGGCCTTTACCTAAAGCCCGAAAGGGACCCTAGCGGTCGCCTGCGTTTCCTGGTGGAAACGAAAGGAGAACCCCCCGTAGAGCGCACCATTGGCCGCAAAGGGGGCCAGTGTCTGCTCTGCGGGAGCCCCATAACCCTGGACCACGTGCGCAAGGAGGGGAAGGCGGGAAGGATGGGGGCCATGCTGGTGGCGGTGGTGGTGGAGGGGTCAGAAGGAAGAGAATACCTACCAGCCTGCCCGGAACAAGAGTCTCTTGCTTTAGGCGTGCAGCCAGATTTCGTTCCTGGGGTTGACCTACCCCGCAAGGCGTTAGGCTTCCGGGTCCAAGAGTACGGTATGACCAAATGGCACCACCTTTTCACCCCCCGCCAACTCCTGGCCTTGGGCACCTTCTTCGAGCTGGTGGCCGAGGTGGTGGAGGAATGCCGCCAGGATGCCCTCAGGGCCGGCCTCCCCCACCACGACACCCCCCTGGCCCAAGGGGGCCAGGGCGCCCTGGCCTACGCCCAGGCGGTGGGGGTCTACTTGGGGCTAGCGGTCAGCCGTTTGGCAGATCGTCAATCCTCGCTTTGTTTGTGGGACAAAGCCTACGAAAAAGTATCTCACGTTTTTAACCGCCAAGCCCTTCCCATGGTCTGGGATTTTGCCGAGGCTAACCCCTTCAGCAACTCCACCGGTAGCTTTGGCAACATGCTGGAATGGGTGGCCCGGGCCCTGGAAGCCTTGCCCGCCAAGCCCCCGGGCCACGCCCGCCAGGCTAACGCCGTGGAGTCGGTGAACGGGCTGGATCAACTGCCCATTATCGTCACCGACCCCCCCTACTACGACAACGTCCCTTACGCCGACCTCTCTGACTTCTTCTACATCTGGCTCCGCAAGACCCTGCAAGACACCTACCCCGACCTCTTCCGCACCCTCCTCACTCCCAAGGCCGAGGAACTGGTGGCCGACCCCTACCGGCACGGGGATAAGGAAAGGGCCAAGCGCCACTTTGAGGAGGGCATGCGCCAGGTTTTCCATAACCTAAGGGCCAAGGCCCATCCCGACTACCCCCTCACCCTCTATTACGCCTTCAAGCAACAGGAGGATGTGGGCCCCGAAGAGGCTGGGGTGGAAGCGGACTCCGACCCTTTGCTCCCGGTATCGGAGGGCGCCACCGGGCAAAGCCCTGGCCCGGGGCTAGGGCGCACCTCCACCGGTTGGGAAACCTTCCTCCAAGCCCTGGTGGACGCCGGCTTCCAGATCACCGCCACCTGGCCCATGCGCACGGAGCTCAGCAACCGCCCCCGGGGCCAAGGCGCCAACGCCTTGTCCTCTTCCATCATCTTGGTCTGCCGCCCCCGGGCCTCCACCGCCCCCACAGCCACCCGGGAGGCCTTCCTAAGGGCTCTGCGCCAAGAGCTAAAGGAGGCCCTAGCTAACCTCACCCAAGAGGGCATCCCTCCCGTGGACCTGGCCCAAAGCGCCATTGGCCCAGGGATGGCGGTATTTAGCCGTTACGGAGCCGTGCGGGAGCCCACGGGACGGGCCCTTTCCGTGCGGGAGGCCTTGGTCCTCATCAATCAAGTCCTGGACGAGTTCCTAGCCCAAGACGAAACCGAGCTGGACAATCCCACCCGCTTCGCCCTCGCCTGGTACCAGCAGCATGGCTACGAGGAGGGGCTTTACGGGGATGCGGAAACCCTGGCCAAGGCCAAAAACGTGCCGGTGGCTTCCCTGGAGGAGGCCGAAATCCTCCGGGCCAAAGGAGGCAAGGTACGCCTCCTCCGCCCGGAGGAGTACCGCAAGGATTGGGATCCCGCAAAAGACCCCCATAGGAATGTTTGGAAGGTGGCCCACCAGCTGATTCGGGCCCTAAAGGAAGAGGGCGAGGAAGCCGCTACCCGCATCGTGGCTGCCCTACCCTCCCACCTGGCCGAGGCCAGCCGGTCCCTGGCCTACCGCCTCTACCAGATCGCGGAGAAAAAGGGTTACGGGCAAGACGCCCAAGACTTTAACCTCCTGGCCGATAGCTACACCCACGTGGCCGAGGAGGCGGCAAAAAGACGCCCAGCCACCCAGCCGGAGCTACTCTAGTGCTTAACCGTGGAAGAACTCTAGGAGGAAGCATGAAGCGGAAGCAACAACGCAAGACCGGGGCCGGTAGGCAAAGACCCAGCCTTGAGTACTACTTGAACCTTAAGTACCCCGTGCTCTTGGTGCCTGAACCTGAAGGCGGGTTTACCGCCCTTATCCCCGACTTACCGGGCTGCGTTTCCGTGGGAGAAAGCCCAGAGGAAGCCTTCAAAAACGTGGAGGAAGCCCGCCAGCTCTGGCTGGAAACCGCCTACGAATACGGGGACGAGATTCCTCTGCCCTCAAGTTGGAGGCCCCACCGTGGGTTATAGATGAGCCCACCTCTAGAAAAAAGCTACCTGCTATCTTTAGGCTATATGGCGCTCAGCAATCGGGAAATGGTGGGCCGGGGTCTGGACCTTTTAAAAAAGGGCCTCCGGCCCTTCGTGGAAAGGGAGTACCGCAGGGTTTACGGGGAAGACTGGCTACAGGAGGCCAGCGAGGTCCTCAAGGGGGACAAAATGGCCCTTCAGGACCCCGATTCCCAGGCCCTCCTCAAGCTCATGGATTACCGATGGCACGAGGTTTTTGACGAAAAGCTAGGTCGTTTTGGTCGCACCCTGGTCAAGGAGCTTTTGGAGTTTAGAAACCGCTTTGCCCACCAAAACGCCTTTACCTTGGAGGACGCCCACCGGGCCCTGGACAGCATGTCCCGCCTTTTGGAAATGGTGGCGGCGGAAGAAGCCCAAGAAACAAACCGGCTGGCGCGGGAGCTCCTCCGCCGCCGCTACGAGGAGGAGGCCAAGAGGGAGGGGGAAAGGGCCGCCAAAGCCCCTCAAGGGCCCACTCCCGCGGGGTTAAAACCCTGGCGGGAGGTGGTAACCCCCCACCATGACGTAATCTCCGGCCGTTTCACCGAAGCCGAGTTCGCCGCTGACTTGGCGCAGGTGCTACGGAAAGAAGCAGGCCCCGAGTACGGGCATCCCCTGGAGTTCTACCGGCGGACCTACCTCACGGGCGGCCTCCAGCGTCTTCTGGTGAACGCCCTTAAACGCCTTGCTGGCCAGGGGGGCGACCCCGTAGTGGAGCTTCAGACTCCCTTCGGCGGAGGTAAGACGCACTCCATGCTAGCCCTCTACCACCTGTTTAGCGGGGAGGTGGATCCCCTCGAGGTGCCGGGCCTGGACAGCGTGCTAAAGGAAGCCGGCCTCTCCCAGGTACCCAAGGCCCACCGGGCTGTTCTGGTGGGAACCGCCCTAGACCCTGCCAAGGGCCGCCCCAAACCCGAGGGCATCGTGGTGCACACCCTCTGGGGGGAGATGGCCTACCAACTTGGGGGCGTGGAGGGCTACCGATTGGTGGAGGAAGGGGACCAAAGGGGCGTGGCCCCGGGCTCCGACACCCTTAAGGAACTCTTTGACCGCTTCAGCCCGGCCCTGATCCTGATTGACGAATGGGTGGCCTTCCTCAGGAACCTCTACGGCGAGACCGACCTGCCCGCCGGGACCTTTGACCAGAACCTCACCTTCGCCCAGGCCCTCACGGAGGCCGCCAAGCGGAGCAAGGCCACCCTCTTGGTGGCAGCGCTTCCCGCTTCCGACGCCGAGGTCGGGGGAAGCGGGGGACATGCGGCCCGGATCCGGTTGGAAAACATCTTTGGCCGCCTCGAGACCGTGTGGCAGCCCGCCACCCAGGACGAATCCTACGAGATCGTACGCCTCCGGCTGTTCCAGACCCTTTCCGAGGAAGGCTACCGTGCCCGTGACGCGGTCGTGGAGGCTTTCATGCGCTATTACCAAGAGCACCGGGGCGATTTCCCTCGGGAAACCCTAGACCCCCACTACCGGGAGCGCATGAAGCGGGCTTACCCCATCCACCCCGAGCTCTTTGACCGCCTTTATGAGGATTGGTCCACCTTAGAAGGGTTCCAGCGCACCCGGGGAGTGCTCCGCTTCATGGCGGCCGTGGTCCACACCCTATGGAACAGCCAGGACATCTCCCCCATGATTCTACCGGGAGGTCTACCCCTAGGCCCGGGAGCCCCCCGCTACGAACTCACCCGCCATCTTTCGCGCTTCCAGGAGGGCTTTGACCAGGTGCTGGATACGGACGTGGAGGGCCCCAACGCTAAGGCCGTCCTCCTAGACCGCAACCGCCCCAGCCTAGGCCGGCACCACGCGGCTAAGCGGGTAGCCCGTGCCGTCTTCCTGGCTACGGCTCCAGCCGCTGCCCCTCTTGGGCGCCCCAAAGGGGTGGAAGGTATCCGGATCAAACTGGGGGTAGCCCAGCCTGGGGACACCCCCTCCCATTTCGCCGATGCCCTTAGGGCCCTGGCGGAACACCTCACCTACTTTCACGCTGAAGGGGACCGTTACTGGTTTGAAACCCGGCCCAGCTTGAACCGGCTGGTGCAAGACCGCGCCGCCCAAGTCAGCAGGGAAAAAGTGAGGGAGGAGCTGGAAAAGCTTCTGAGGGAATGGGCACGAGTCCGGTCTAGCCTCTTCTCCCGCGTACACGTGGCCCCTAAGGACCCCAAGGATATCCCCGACGAGGCCTCGCTGCGCCTGGTGGTTCTGCCCCCCAGCATCCCCTTCACCAAGGAAAACTCCCCAGCGGAAAAGACGGCCCGGGAGATGGTAACCCAAAGGCGTTACCGCAACACCCTGCTCTTTCTGGCCGCTGACGCTGCCCAGGTGACCGATCTGGAGGAGGCCGCCCGCCTCTACTTGGCCTGGCAGTCGGTGAAGGAGAATGGTGGCGATCTGAACCTGGGGCAGGCCGATTTAAGACAGGTGGAAAAGCGCCTCCAAGATGCGGAAAGCACCTTGAAAGCCCGGCTGGAGGAAGCCTACCGGTATCTCCTTAGGGTCCGCCAGCCCAACCCGCAGGAGCCAGACCTCGAGGTCCAAAGCCTCCGGCTCCCCGCAGGCAACAAGCCCTGGGAGCGGCTCGAGGCTAAGGTAAAAAGCGAAGGCTGGGTTTACACCGAGTGGCACCCCGATTTCTTACGGGAAACCCTTGAGGAGTACCACTTCTTCCAAAACCGGCCTAACGGGATTATTCCCCTAGATTGGCTCTGGCAGGAGGCATTTAGCACCTTCCTCTACCTTCCTCTGTTAAAGGATGAGCTCGTCTTGCTAAACAGTGTGCGCAAAGGAGTAGAAGCAGGCTTGTTTGGCTACACTGAAGAAGTCCTCGCCGATGCACCAAAACACGTCTTCTTTAGGGAAGGGGGTTTCAGCCCTAGCCTAAGGGGCTACTTGGTGGCTAAAGAAGTAGCGGAAAACTTTAAGCCCCAAGTGGATGAACCCAAACCAGCGGGTAGGGACCCGGTGGTCCCCCCGGAGCCCCCGCCCCCCCCACCCACCCCTACCCCCCCTAAACAGCGCCACTTCTACCTGAAAAAGGAGCTTGGCCCTACGGAAATGGTTCGGGAAGCTGAGCTTCTGGCCCAAGAGCTTGTCCGGCACCTGGCCAAGGAACCCCGGGTCAGGGTACGGGTGGTCCTCGAGGTGCAGGCGGAAGCGGAGGAGGGGTTTTCCGAGGACCTCACCCGCGTACTCAGGGAAAACAGCCAGGCCCTCGGGGCCGAGTTCCACCTGGAATAAAAAAACCGGGTTCCCTAGGGGTTGGCCGGCATAGGAGCCGCATCCGTAAGCTAGGGAGCCCGGCACCTGCTGGTGGCGGCGGTGGGACTCGAACCCACGACACCACGATTATGAGTCGTGTGCTCTGACCACCTGAGCTACGCCGCCACGGGCGCACCAGGCAATCCCCATCTTAGGGGAGGGCCCTCAGGCGGTCAAGGCTCAAAGCCGATGTGGTCCATGAAGGTGGGGAGGATTTCCTCGGCAAAAAGGTCCAAGAAGGCCCTCACCGCCCCCAGGCTCACGCCACCCGTTAGGTCCAGGTCCGACTCCACCCACGCCGTCCCCTCCTCATCCAAAAAGGCCCGGCTAAAGCGGCGGTCCCGGTTCCAGGCGTTTAGGACCTCGAGGCCCAGCCCCCCATCCAGGGTAAAGCCGGCGCTTAGGGTCAACACCCCACAGCGCTCCTCCTGGCAGTAGTCCAGGTAAAGCCAGACCTTCTCCAAGCCGGCCATTTGCAAACGGAACTCCCGGGCGTCCACCCTTTCGTAGCTGAGGCCCGCCTGCTTCAAGACCTCCTCCACCTGCACCGGGCTTAAGCCCTTGACCACAGCCTGCCCTAAGGCCAATCCCAAAAACACGAATGCCGCCAGCAATCCCCTCATAAAACCCCTTTCCCCCCAAGGGGCCAAAAGGCCACTTTGAAGGACCCCTTCAGCCTACACAATCCCCCGCTCCCGCAAAAGGGCTCCCTTCTGGAAGCGCTCCAGACGAAAAGGGCTTATATCCAGGCTCCGGGCCTCTCCATGGACCACCTCTTCGGCCATGAGCCTCCCCACCATGGCCGCCTGTTGCACCCCGTGGCCAGAAAAGCCCGCCGCCACCAACAGCCCCTCCTCCACGAAACCCAGGATGGGGTTGGCGTCGGGGGTCATCTCGTAGTAGCCCCACCAGCTGGCCTTCCGGTCCAGGGTGAGCCCCTCCAGGAAGGGGAAGCGGGAAAGGCCCGCCTCGAGGGTCGGCCCCAACCACCCCCAGTCCATGCCCTCCTGAAAACCTGGCGGCTCATCCGGGTTAGAACGGCCCAGGAGCACCCTAGGGCCCTCCGAGCGCAGATAGAAGCCCGTGGCCAGGTCTATGGTGAGGGGAAAGGCGTGGGAAAAGGGCGCTGGGCCCGTGGCAAAGACCATGCGGCGCACGGGCGCTATGGGAATCTCCAGGCCAAGCCTTTTCCCCACCTCCCCCGTCCAGGCCCCGGTGCAGAGGAGGAGAAAGGGGGCCTCCACCTCCCCCTTGGGGGTCCTAACCCGCCAGAGGCCCTTTTCCCTGTGGGCGGAGATCAAGGGTTCGAAAAAGCGCACCTCAGCCCCAAGCCGCCTGGCCTCCCTGAGGTAATAGGCCGTGACCCCGTGGGGGTCTATCACCCCATCCATGGGGCCATAGGTGGCATAGGCCAAGCCCTCCTCCCGAAAAGGAACATGCCCTTGCGCCTCCTTTAGGGAAAGCTTTTCCACGGGCACCCCCAAGGCCCTTTGGGTGGCCAAGGCCTCCTCCTGGGCCTCCCTAAGGCCTTCCGGCACCAGAAAAAGGTACCCCATGGGCCGGTAGCCGGCCTCAGGAATCCCTTGGTACTCCAGGATGGAATGGTAGGAAAGGAGCACGTTCAGGGGCTCGGAGAACTGCACCCGCACCCCGGCAGCGCTTCTCCCCGTGGACCCTTGGGCAAAGGTGGCCTCCTTTTCCAGGAGCCGCACCCTAAGCCCAGCCTCCGCCAGTCGGTAGGCGCAGGCCGCCCCCACGATCCCCGCTCCCACCACCAGGGCATCGGGCATGCCCCCAGTCTAGGACACCCTTCCCCCTCAAAGGGGGTATGCTATGCCCCGGAGGTTAGCCATGGGCTACCAACACATCCGCATCCCCGAAGAAGGCGAGAGGATTGCCATCAAGGACGGGGTTCTCCAGGTTCCCGACCGTCCCATCATCGGCTTCATTGAGGGGGATGGGACCGGCCCCGACATCTGGAGAGCCGCCAAGCCCGTACTGGACGCTGCTGTGGCCAAGGCCTACGGCGGCAAGCGCCAAATCGCCTGGGTGGAGATCTACGCCGGGGAAAAGGCCAATGCCGTCTACGGGGAGCCCATCTGGCTTCCGGAGGAAACCCTGGCCTTCATCCGGGAATACCTGGTGGCCATCAAGGGCCCCCTGACCACCCCGGTGGGCGGGGGAATCCGCTCCATCAACGTGGCCCTCAGGCAGGAGCTGGACCTTTACGCCTGCGTGCGTCCGGTGCGCTGGTTCAAGGGGGTGCCAAGCCCGGTGAAGCACCCGGAGCTGGTCAACATGGTCATCTTCCGGGAAAATACCGAGGACATCTATGCGGGGATTGAGTGGCCTGCGGGCAGCGAGGAGGTCCAAAAGGTCCTGGACTTCCTCAAGCGGGAGTTCCCCAAGGCCTACGCCAAGATCCGCTTCCCCGAAACCTCGGGCATCGGCATCAAGCCGGTTTCCAAGGAGGGCACGGAGCGCCTGGTGGCCGCGGCCATTGACTATGCCATAAAGGAGGACCTCCCCAGCGTTACCCTGGTGCACAAGGGCAACATCATGAAGTTCACGGAAGGGGCCTTCCGGGAATGGGGCTATGCCCTGGCCCGGGAGAAGTATGGGGCCACGCCCCTGGATGGGGGCCCCTGGCATGTGCTGAAAAACCCCAAGACAGGCCGGGACATCGTCATCAAGGACATGATCGCCGACAACTTCCTGCAGCAGATCCTCCTTCGCCCCGACGAGTACTCGGTGATCGCCACCTTGAACCTGAACGGGGACTACATCTCCGACGCCCTGGCCGCCCAGGTGGGCGGCATCGGCATCGCCCCCGGGGCCAACATCAACTACCTCACGGGGCACGCGGTCTTTGAGGCCACCCACGGGACCGCCCCCAAGTATGCAGGCCAGGACAAGGTTAACCCCTCCAGCGTCATCCTTTCCGGGGAGATGATGCTCCGCTACCTGGGCTGGAACGAGGCGGCAGACCTCATCCTAAAGGCCATGGAGCGCACCATCGCCAAGGGCCTGGTCACCTACGATTTCCACCGCCTCCTGCAGGCGGAGGGGAAGCCCGCCACCCTCCTCAAGACCAGCGAGTTCGGCCGGGCCCTGATTGAGCACATGTAGGCCCTAGAGGAGGGCGAAGCGGGCCTCGAGGCGGGGTAGGTCGGCCTCTAGAAAGCGCAAGCGCACCTCCGCATCCAAGGGCAAGGGGTGGGAAAGGGCCACCTGGGCGCTAAGGCCCAGCTCCGGTAGGAGAAAAACCCCCTGCCCTCCCCTTTTTTCCACCAAGACCCCAGGGCCCTGGTAGCCCTTTTCCGCCAGGTGGACCAGGGTCCAGTGGAGCTTGCTCCTCCTCTCCCCTTCCCGCACCAGTTCCGCCATGGCCTCCGCCGCCCCCACCCTCTTTAGAACCTCCTCCTGGGAAAGGGGCTTCTCCCCCTTCAACCAGGCCCTAAGCTGCTGGTGGGCCACCAGGTCCAAGTAGCGCCTCAGGGGGCTGGTCACCTGGGCGTAAAGGGGAAGGCCAAGGCCCTTATGGGGGGCCGGAACCGCCTTGAGCTGGGCCCGCTTCAAGGCCTTCCGCTGTTCCCACATGGCGCTTAGGCCCTCCCCTTCCACCCGCTTAGAGGGGGCCTCCTGGGTGGCGTAGGGGAAGGGCAGGCCTGCCCTATAGGCCAGGTGGGCAGCGGCATAGCCCGCCAGGTGCATGGCCTCCTGCACCCAGATGCGGCTTTCGTAGGCCTCCAGGGGGCGGATGCGGATCTCATCCCCTTCCAGGCGCACCTTGGCCTCGGGCAGGTGGAGCTCGAGGCCCCCCTGGGCCAGGCGCTTTCGCCGAAAGGCCAGGGCCAGCTCCCGCAAGGCCCCCAGCTCCGCCACCTCCATGGCCTCCTGGTAGCTCAGCCTTTTCACCCGCACCCAGCTTAGGAAGATCTCTTCGTCCAGAACCTCCCCTTCCCGGGAAACCGTGAGGGCAAAGGTGAGGGCCGGGGAAACCTCCTGTAGCCCCAGGCCCAGGGCCTCCGTGACCCCAGGAGGGAGCATGGGCACCGTGCCCTCGGGCAGGTATAGGTTGGCTCCCCGGCGCATGGCTTCCTGGTCCAGGGGGCTATGAGGAGCCACTAAGGCGGCCACATCCGCCACATGCACCCATAGCCGGAAGCCTTCCGCCGCCCTTTCGGCATACACGGCATCGTCCGGATCCTGGCTCTCCTCGTCGTCAATGGCATAGGCGGGCAGGTGGGTGAGGTCCACCCGCTTTTCCTGGGGCAGAGGGGGCACAGGGAGGTCGGGGGGCAAGAGGCTTAGGCCAAGCCGCCTGGGATGCGGGTTTTCCCGGCGCCAAACCCCCAGGCGCAAAAGGAGGGCGTGGGCCGCCTCGGGGGTTTCGGGCTGGCCCAAGGCCCTAAGCACCCGGCTTTCCTTCCTCTCCCCCAAGGCTAAGGCCTCCACCTCTTGGACCAGGGGGCGGTCCTCCAAGGCCAGGACCCCCTGGCGCAGCCGCTCAAGCCCCTCGGCCAAGCGGCGCTCCCTTTCCTCCCGCTCCCTTTTGGCCTGCAGGAGGGCCTTTAGCTCCTCTCGGGTCCTGGCCCGCACCCTCTCCCCTTCCAGATAGAACCTTTCTCCCTTTTGTGCTAAAAGGTAGGCCCCGTAGGCCGCCTCGGGTGTAAAGGTTCCAAAGGCCAGCTCGGCGAGCTCCCGTAGGCTCACCGCCTGGCCCTCCAAAAGCTCCCAAGCGGCTTCTTCCTCGCCTTCGGGTACCGTTAGGTCCAAGGAAGCGGGCCCGGGATGAAGCCAAAGGACATCCTTAGGTCGCACCCTGGCCCGCTCCCCTCCAGGTAGGGTGAGCTCCAGCCGGTCCCCCTTTTCCTCGGCCAGGGCGGGCTTGCCCTTGTAGATCACCAGCGCCGCCACAGCCTTAAGGATAACCTAGGGGGAAAATCCGATATGTTCCATGAACTTGGGTAAGGTGGTCTTGGTGAAGAGGCGGAAAAACTCCTTTACCGTTTCCCGGCTCACCCCCTCCGTCAGGTCCAGCTCCCACTCCACCCAAGGGTCCCCATCCCCGTCCAGATAGGCTCGGCTAAAGCGGTGGTCGCGATTCCAACGGTTGATTTGCGCCAAGCTCACACCATCCTTCCTAAACCCGGCGGAAAGGGCTACCAAGCCGCACCGCCCCTCCTCACACCAATCCAACTCCACCCACACCTTGAGGGTCTTCTCCAACTTCAAAAGGAAAAGCCCCTCCCCCCTCTTTTTGTAGGCCAACCCCATCTCCTAGGCTCTATGCGGTAGTAGAGCCCTCCCAGCGCCACAGCAAACTGTTTGCCATCCCCCACCTCCTTACCGTACCTAAGCTGGACAGTCCGGTTAGCGGGCGGAGTAAAAGCCGGCTTGGCCGAGCTCGAGCTTGTTGAGGGAAGCTGCGATGCTCCTGGGGAGGTAGGGGGCTGAGAGGGCAGGCCAGGGCCAGGAGGCACCGGCCCCGGCATCCCCGGAGACGGGTACCCAGGCATGCCCGGCATCCCAGGACCAGGAGGTACCGGCCCCGGCATCCCCGGAGATGGGTATCCGGGCATCCCCGGTATCCCAGGACCAGGGGAGCCTACCCCGGGCATCCCCCCTCCCCCCAGCAGCTGCACTTGCCCTAGAAGCTGCTGGAATAGAGGCTGCACCTGGGAAAAAACCTGGGCTGGTGCCGTGAGCTGCAGGGCGTACGCCCGGCCGCCTTCCACGGTGTAAACACTTAGGTCCAGATAGCTTTGCCCCTGGAAGAGGATCTGGCTCACCACCCCTAAGGCAGGCCGGCCGCCCAAGGTCAAGCCCGAAAGGGGCTGCCGTTGCACCTGGATACCCTGCTGGCGCAACACCTGGTCCTGCTGGGACAGACGTTGGAGGTTGAGCTGATGAAAGCCTTGGAGGTCCAGGGGTTGGCCCAAATCCGTGGAGATGGCGTAAAGTTCTGCCCCCATAGGATGCATGAGGAGCACCGCCAGACCACCGGCAAAAGGCACCTCTTGCGCCAGCTGGAAACCCTGGGGGATGGGAAAGGCCATCCCCAAAGCCGGGTTCTGGTACACCTGCCCGCCAGCCCCGGGCACCCCCGGACCCCCGCCAGGCGCCTGGGGGAACCCTGGTAAGCCCATCTGGGCCCAAGCCCACCCTAGGGCCAGCAAAAACCCTACCGCCCTCCACATGACCCTTTTCATGTCTTCCTCCTCCCTGCACTCCCCTTTGCCTCATCCAAAAGCCCTATAACCTCTCCTCCGGCCGCGCCTTCCTCGTGCCTAGCCTCCGCAAGGGGCAAATCCAGCAAGGCCCTTTGCCATCCTCCCCTCCAAGGCGCGGTCCTAGGCCCTCGGCCCTTGGCAGACCCCCTGCCTCTTTTCCGCAACCTCTCACCCCGATTCCCACCCTAGCCAGCCGGCCTTACATATCCCTTAAACGGGAGGACGGTATAGTGGGCGGGATGGAGTGGGACCTTTCCGACCTCTATGCGGGCCCTGAGGACCCGGCCCTCGAGGCCGACCTCAGCGAAGCCCTCCGCCTGGCCTCAGACCTCAGCCCAAAAGGCCTCCTGGACCCCCAAGAAGCGGAAAGCCTCTTCCGCCGCTATGAAACAGCTTTGGAAAAGGCCTATAAACCGCTAAACTACGCTTCCCTCTACTTCGCCACCCGCACCCAGGACGCCTCGGCCAAGGCCCTTTTGGACCGGGTCAGGAACCGGTACACCGAGGTGCGAAACCGCCTTCTCCCCCTGGAGATAGCCCTGAGGAAGCTTCCCGAAGAGGCTTTTCAAAAGCTCCTAGGCCACGAGGGGCTAAAGGATCTGCATCACTTCCTAAAGAGGCAGCGGGCCTACGCCCCCCATACCCTTTCGGAAAGGGAGGAGGAGCTTTTGAACCTGAAGGGCCTGGTGGGAAGAAGCGCCTGGAGCCAGTTTTATACCGAGTACACGGGCCGCTTCCGCTTCCGGGTGGGGGAAAGGGAGCTTACCGAGATGGAGGTACGGGCCCTTAGGCGGGACCCCGACCCCGGGGTACGGCGGGAGGCCCACCGGGAGCTGTACGGGAAGCTCATGGCCGAGGCCCCCACCCTAGGCGCCGTCTTCAATGCGGTCTACCTGGACTACCTCCAGGACCTGCGCCTTAGGAACTTTTCCCACCCCTTGGAGCCCGTGGCTCTCCGCGACGAGGTGGAGGTGAAGGATATAGAGGCCCTCCTCGAGGCTACCCAGGCCCACTACCACCTGGTGGAAGGCTACTACCGCTGGAAGGCCCGGCGTCTGGGGCAGGAGAAGGTGCCAAGCCCTGACCTCCTGGCCCCCTTGGGGGAAAAGCCCAAGATCCCCTTTGTAGAGGCCAAGGAGCTGGTCCTCACCGCCTTCCGCCGCTTCTCCCCAGAGATGGAGGCCAT
Source organism: Thermus albus (assembly GCF_022760855.1). Classification (NCBI taxonomy): domain Bacteria; kingdom Thermotogati; phylum Deinococcota; class Deinococci; order Thermales; family Thermaceae; genus Thermus; species Thermus albus. Next base: position 46,355 of record NZ_JAKTNR010000005.1, on the reverse strand, counting down.
CGCCAAGGAGTTCTTTGCCAAGCGCTGGATTGACGTGTACCCCAGGCCCGGGAAGCGGGGCGGGGCTTTCTGCTCCGGGGGGCTTCCCTCCACCCACCCCTACGTCCTCCTCAACCACACCGACGACCTGGACGCCGCCCACACCCTGGCCCATGAGCTGGGGCACGGAGTGCACTTCTACCTGGCAAGGGGGCAACGCCTCCTCAACTTCGGGGCCTCCACCCCCTTGGCGGAAACCGCCAGCGTTTTTGCGGAAATCCTCCTGGACGACCTCCTCTTGGAACGGCTTTCCGGGGAGGAACGCACCCTGCTCCTGGCGGAAAGGGTGGAAGACGCCGTGAACACCCTCTTCCGCCAGGTGATGTACATCTTCTTTGAACGACGGAGCCTCGAGGCCCGCCGGGAAACCGCCCTTTCCCCTGAGGCCTTCCAGGGGATCTGGCAAGAGGAGCAGGCGAGGCTTTACGGGGATGCCGTGGCCTGGACAGAACTGGACGGGGCCGCTTGGGCCGGCATCCCCCACTTCGCCCACTACCGCTTCTACACCTATAGCTACGCCCTTGGGTACCTGGTGGTCCTGGCCCTCTACGGCAAGTACCAGGAAGAGGGCCAGGCCTTCGTGCCCAAGTACCTGGGGATCCTCGAGGCGGGGGAAAGCCAAAGCCCGAAGGAGATCCTGGCCCAAGCGGGGGTGGACCTGGCCTCCGAAGCCTTCTTCCGCTATGGCTTTGGCGTCTTGGAGTCTTGGCTTAAGGCCCTTCCCTAGGGCAAAATAGGGGGATGGACCTGGTCTACCGCCCCGGGCGCTACCCCTACCTCACCCAGGACCTTCCCGGTGTGGGTGGGGCGATTCGCCTCCTCCCCCAGGACTTCCAGGTGGAGGAGGTACCCGCCTACCTGCCCAGCGGGGAAGGGGAGCACCTCTACTTCCTCCTGGAAAAGGAGGGCCTCACCACCCGCCAGGTGGTGGAGTTCCTACGGGACGAGGTGGGGGTTCCGGAAAAGGAAATCGGGGTGGCCGGGCTTAAGGACAAGCACGCCAGGACCCGGCAGTGGTTCTCCATCCCCCGCAAGCACGAGGACGCCCTCTGTCTGCTGGAAAACCTTAGGGGAACCCGGCTTTTGGAAGCCAACCTCCACACCAACAAGCTCCGCACGGGCCACCTCAAGGGAAACCGCTTCCGCATCCTCATCCGCGGGGCCCAGGATGGGGAGAAGGCCCGGGCCATCCTGAAGGTCCTCGAGGCCAAGGGCATCCCCAACTACTACGGCCCCCAGCGCTTTGGCCTTGGGGGGCAGAATCCCCTCAAGGGTTATGCCCTGGTGAAAAAGGGCAAGGGGAGGGGAAATCCCTGGCTTAAGCGCTTCCTGATCGGCAGCCTGCAAAGCCTCCTCTTCAACGACTGGGTGGCCTTGCGGATGGAAAGGGGGCTCTACGACCGGGTGATCCCCGGGGACTGGGCCAAGAAGCACGCCACGGGAGGGGAGTTTCTGGTGGAGTGGGAGGAAGAGGCGGAACGGGCCTTAAGGCTGGAGATCAGCGCCACAGGACCCCTGTTCGGCAAGAAGTACCCGGAGGCCCAGGGTGCGGCCAGGGCCCTCGAGGACGAAATCCTGGCCCGCTACGGGCTTATGCGGGAGGAGTTTCGTGCCCGCCGGGGAGCCCGAAGGCCCATCCGGATACCCCTTGGGGAGTGGTCCCTGGAGGAAACCCCGGAAGGGCTTTGGCTTAGCTTTTTCCTACCCAAGGGAAGCTACGCCACCAGCCTCCTGAGGGAGGTGATGAAGGTGGAGGTGGACGCCCCGGAGGAGGGGGAAGAAAACCAGGAGGAGGGCTAAACCCTCCCCCTTCGCCCCGCCTCGGCCTAGAAGCGGTACCCCACCTTCAGCTGTCCCGCCAGCTTGCCTCCGGCCACGCCCAGGTCCCCACCCAGGAAGACCGGCGCCCCCAAGGCGGCCTTAAGGTCATACTCGGCATCGGCCCGGAAGTAGAGGCTGGTGCTGGCAAACTGGAAGCCGGGGATAGCCACCCCAAGCCCAACCCCTGCCCTTAGCTCCTCGGCCAGGGGGTAGAGGTAGCGGAAGAGGAAAGCACCATTCCAGTTGCCGTTCACGTTATAGGCGATGTCCAAAGCCGGCCGCACCTCCCCCACCGGGGGTTGGAAGAGAAGGCAGTGCCAGGAGGCCTCGAGGCCCAAGCCCTGGGTACCTCCCACCACCGCCAAGGAAGGCTTCAAGTTCTCCACGGAAAACTGCGCCAAGCTTAAGCCCAACACCACCGCCAAAGCACCTAGAATCCTTCGCATACCGTCACCTCCTGGAAGCAGGTTACCCCATAGTCATAGCTTCGTGCAAGGTTTCCCCTAGGAAATCTCCAGGGAAAACCCGGTACCCCCTCTCCCTAAGCACCTCTCCCACCCTCTCTCCCATTCCCCGGACCAGGATGGGGGGTGAACCCAGGTTCAGCATGACCACAAAGCCCACCACGTACTCGGCCAGCTCCTCCGGGGCCATCCTGGGCCCACCCGTCCGGCCGTGGCCGGGAAGATCCAGGAGGTAAAAGGTAAAGCCCTCGGGAAGAGGCTCGGGCCAAGCGCCCGCCTCCTCCGCCAAAAGGACCACCGCCGGTCCCCTCCCCCTCCGATCAAAGACCAGGTTCAGGCCGTAGAGGTGGAGGTACCCCGTCCGCCTCATAGGGCAAGACCCCCGGGCAAGGGACGAAAAGCCTCCCCCAGAAGGAAATCCCCCACAAGGTCCAAAACCTCTTCCCAGGCCTCCCAAGGGACCAGGTGGCCGGCTTCCTCCAGGGTGAAGCGCACCGCCTCCCCCTTGGCGAAATCCGCCACCTCCTTGCCGTAAAAAGGAGGGGTAAAGGCATCCCAGGCTCCCTGGACCACCAGGACCCGGGCCTCCGTGCCCCTAAGCCAACGGCGCTCGTCGGAAAGCCCTTCCACAAGGTGGAGCCACCGCCGCACCTTCCCCTCCGACAACCCTTCCTTCCACACCCCAAGGACCTCCTCACTCTCCACGGCCCGGGGGCCAAAGAAAAGGGCCCGGCCCACCCGGGCGAATCCCTCCAACCCGCCCGTTTCCAAGCCAAAGCGGAGGGCCGAGAGCTTAGCGGAAAGGAGGGGATCCTTGCGCAGGATGGGGGAAAGGAGGACCAGGCTTCTCACCTCCTCTTTGAAAGCCACCTTCAAAGCAGCCAAAGCCCCTTCCCCGAAGGCAATGAGGTGGAGGCCCTCCTCCGAGGGCAGGTCTCGGAGAAAATCCAACCCCGCTGGAGGAGAAAGAAGCCCAGGAAAAAGGCGTATCTCGCCCACGTTCCCCTTTATACTCCAAGCCATGGAAGGAAAAAGCATCCCCACGGGGGAAACCCTGGACGCCACCTTGGGCGTTCGCTACCTGAAACTGGAAAAGGACGAGGTGGTGGCCGAGCTGGACGTCACGCCCAAGGTGCACCAGCCCTTTGGGTTCCTCCATGGCGGGGCCACGGTGGCCCTGGCGGAAAGCGTGGCCAGCGTGGGGGGGTTCCTCAACTGCCCCCCGGGGCATGCCGCCTTCGGCCTGGAGATCAACTGCAACCACGTCCGCAGGAAAAGCCAAGGCACCATCCGGGCCGTGGGAAGGCCCCTCCACCTGGGCCGCACCACCCAGGTGTGGGAGGTGAAGGTTTACGACGAGGAAAACAGGCTGGTGGCGGCAAGCCGGTGCACCCTGGCGGTGGTGCCCCTAGAACCAGGCGCGTAACCAGCGAAGCCAGTTTCCCCCTAAAAATCCCTCGTCCCCCAGGACCCAGAGGTCCCGGTGCCGGTCCAGGCCCAAGGGTACCGCCTCGAGGCCAAACCCCCCGTCCCAGTCCGTGCCCAAGGCCACCCTTTCCGGGCCTAAGAGGGTTTCCGCATGGGCCTTGTGGCGGAACAAGGCCTCGAGGGGAAGCCGGGGATCCCCCCGCCTCCAGTTGGGGTCCAAGAAGGCGTTGAAGGGCACCAGGCCCAAAACCCCATCCCGCTCCCTTAGGGCCTCCATAAGCCGGTCGGAGAGATGGCGGGGGGAGGGCACCAGGGCCCGGGCATTGGCATGGGTGGCGCAAACCGGGCCCGAAAAGGCCTCCAGGGCCTCTAGGGCCGCCTCCTCCGCCAGGTGGGAAAGGTCCAGGGCCACGCCCAAAGCCTCCATCTTCCGCAAAAGGGCCTTTCCCGCCTCGGTAAGGGGGGCTTCCTCGGCGTTGCCCCCAGCGTAGGCATTCCGGGTGGCCCAGGTGAGGGAAAGGAGCCTAAGGCCCCTTTGGCGCAAGGGGATTAGGTCTTTAGGCTGAGCCAGGGCATGGGCCCCCTCCAGGAGGAGCACGAGCCCGAGGGTCAGGTCCTGGGGAAAACGGGATAGGTGCGCCTCTAGGTCCTCGCTCTCCCGCAGGATCCGCACCCAGCCCTTGGCCTCCCAAGCTTCATATAGGGCCAGCTGGGCGTACACCTCCTCCTGCCAGTCCGCCTGCCCCCCCTCCCGGGGGTCCACGAACAAGGTGGCGAAGGCCACGGCCACCCTGGCCTCCCGAAGGCTGGGGAGGCTTACGAGGGGAGTTTCCGGATGGGGGTCCACTTCCCTGAGGCGGTCTAAGGGAAGGGAAAGGTCCCGGCCCAGGGCCCGGGCGTTATGGGCCAGGTCCAGGTGACCATCCACCATGACGGGCTCCATAGGGGCACTCTACAATGGGAAACGTGCGGCTTTCCGAGCTTCCTCCCCTTCCCGAGGCCCCCGGGGTCTACCTCTGGAAACAGGGGGAAGAGGTCCTCTACGTGGGCAAGGCCAAGAGCCTAAGGGCCCGGGTGCGGAGCTACTTCCACGCGGAGGGCAAAGCGGCCCGCATCGCCCAGGAGGCCACGGGCCTGGACTTCATCGCCACCCGGGACGAGGTGGAGGCCCTCCTCCTCGAGGCCAACCTCATCAAGGCCCACCGCCCGCCCTATAACGTCCTCCTCAAGGACGACAAGCACTACCCCTTCCTGAAGCTCACCCAAGAACCCTTCCCCACCCTTTTGGTGGTGCGGCGGGTGGAGGAGGACGGGGCCAAGTACTATGGTCCCTTCCCCGAGGCCGGCGCCCTAAGGCGCATCAAGACCCTCATAGACCGGGTTTTCCCCTTGCGCAAGAACTCCGGCTACCCCATGAAAAGGCGGCGCTACCCCTGCCTCAACTACAGCATGGGCCGCTGCCTGGCCCCTTGCGTGGGCCTGGCCGACCCCCAGGCCTACGGGGAGGCGGTGCGCCAGGTGGAGGCGGTGCTGGAAGGCAAGGTGGACGACCTCCTGAAGGAGCTGGAAGCCAAGATGCGGGAGGCCGCCCAAAGGCTGGAGTTTGAGCGGGCGGCGGAGATCCGGGATCAAAGGGAGGCCCTAAAGGCCTTCTTCTCCACAGCCCAGCAGGCCGTTGACCCAAAGATGGGGGACCTGGACTTCCTGGGCCTGGCCCAGGCGGGACCCTTGGCGGTGGTGCAGCTTTACCAGGTGCGCTCGGGGCGCATCCTGGGAAGGATCAGCCGGGTGGTGGAGAAGGAGGAGGCCAGCCCAGAAGAAATCCTATGGGCCTTCCTCAGGGACTACTACCTGCAGGCCTCGCCCCTGCCGCCCTTGGTCTTGCTTCCTTTCCCCCTGGAGGACCTGGAAAGCCTGGAAACCCTCCTCCGCCGCCGGGCCAGGCGGAAGGTGGAGCTGAGGGTGCCCAAGAAGGGGGAAAAGCTAAGGCTTCTGGAGCTGGCGGAAAAAAATGCCCGCCTGGCCTTGGAAACCGAGCTCAAGCAACGGGAGAAGCGGGGGGACCACCCGGCCCTAAAGGCCCTCCAGGAGGTCCTGGGGCTTGCCCAAAGGCCTTTCCGCATAGAGGGCTACGACGTAAGCCACCTCCAAGGCCAAGCCCGGGTCTTCTCCCTGGCGGTCTTTGAGGGGGGAAGGCCCAAGCGGGCGGAGTACCGCAGGATGCGCCTGAAGTCAGGGAACGACGACTACGCCGCCATGGAGGAAGGGGTCTTTCGCCGCTTTACGGGAAGCCTTAAAGACCTACCCCTCCCTGACCTCCTCCTGATTGACGGCGGCCTGGGCCAGGTGCGGGCCGCGGCCCGAGCCCTGGAAAGGGCGGGCCTTCGCATCCCCCTGGTGGGCCTGGCAAAGAAGGAGGAGGTCCTTACCACCCCAGAGGGCCGGGAGATTCGCCTGCCCCTGACCCATCCGGCTTTACAGCTCCTCATCCACCTGCGGGACGAGGCCCACCAAAACGGTCTCCGCTACCACCAGAAGCAAAGAAGCCAGGAGCTATTCCAGGTGCTAAAGGGCATCCCGGGAATCGGGGAGGCTAGGAAGCGCCTTCTTTTGGAGCGGTACGGGGGGCTTAACGCCTTGAAGGAAGCCCCCTTGGAGGAGCTGGCCCGCCTGCCTGGGATGAACCGCAAGGCCGCCGAGGCCCTTAAGGCCGCCTTGGAGGCTCCCTTTAAGGAAACCTCACCACCACCGGCCTGAGGCGGTTTTGCCGGGTGCCATCGCCCAGCTGCCCGTACTCGTTCCTTCCCCAAGCGTAAAGGATCCCCTCCCCGGTTAGGGCCAGGCTATGGGCATCCCCGGCGGCGAGGGCCACAACCCCCCTTAGGCCTTCCACTGGGCGGGCCTCGAGGCGGGATTCCTGGGTTCCATCCCCCAACTGGCCGGCCTCGTTGGCCCCCAAGGCCCACACCTCCCCCTCCTTGGTCAGGCAAAGGAGATGTTCCCGGCCCGCCGCCAAGGCCACCGTTGGCGGCAGGCCTTCAAGCCGCCTCGGCGTGGCGGAATCCAAGCCCCAAACGTACACCGAGCCCTCCGCCAAAAGGGCCGCGCTGAAGTTACCCCCGCCCACGGCCTGGACCACCCGGGATAGACCCTCCACCGGCAAGGGCTTGGAGCGAGACTCCACCGTACCGTCCCCCAGCTGGCCCTGGTAGTTCCAACCCCATCCCCATAGGGCACCCAGCTTGACGAAACCTTGCTTAAGGAAGAGGCTGTGCCCAGAACCCGCCGCCAACATACCCTGGGAAAGGGCCATCCCCAAGAGCCAAAGCCCTAACCCACACCACCGGTGCCATCCCATAATCCCAGGTCAAGGGCGGCCGCCTAAAACCCCCTTAAACCCTGGGGTAAGATAACCCCCTGATGGTGCGCCGCGCCCTGGAAGAAGCCATCCACCAGGCCCTCAAGGAACTGGGCCTGGACCTCCGCCTAAAGGTGGCCAAGGCCCCCAAGGACAAGCCCGGGGACTACGGGGTTCCCCTCTTCGCCCTGGCCAAGGAACTCAGAAAACCCCCCCAGGCCATCGCCGAGGAGCTTAAGGCCCGGCTGGACCTTCCCCCCTTTGTGGAGGAGGCCATCCCGGTGGGGGGGTATTTGAACTTCCGCATCCGCACGGAAGATCTGCTCCAGGAAGCCTTAAGACCCAAGGGTCCCCTTCCCAAAAAGCCCGGCCTGGTCCTCATTGAGCACACCTCGGTGAACCCCAACAAGGAGCTCCACGTGGGCCACCTCAGGAACATCGCCCTCGGGGACAGCCTGGCCCGCATCCTGGACTATGCCGGGCGGGAGATTCTGGTCCTCAACTACATTGACGACACGGGCCGCCAGGCAGCGGAAACCCTTTTCGCCCTAAGGCACTACGGCCTTTCCTGGGATGGAAAGGAAAAGTACGACCACTTCGCCGGTAGGGCCTACGTGCGCCTCCACCAGGACCCCGAGTACCCCAACCTACAAGGGGGCATAGAGGAGGTCCTCCACGCCTTGGAAAGGGGGGAGCTTCGGGAAGACGTCAACCGCATCCTCCTGGCCCAGATGGCCACCATGAAGGCCCTAAACGCCCATTACCACCTTCTGGTGTGGGAATCGGACATCGTCCGGGCGGGGCTGCTGGAAAAGGCCCTGCGCATTTTGGAACAAAGCCCGCATGTGTTCCGCCCCCAAGAGGGCAAGTACGCAGGGGCCCTAGTCATGGACGCAAGCCCCTTCATCCCCGGGCTGGAAGACCCCTACTTCGTCCTGGTGCGCTCGGGTGGCGCCGCCACCTACTACGCCAAGGACATCGCCTTCCAGTTTTGGAAGATGGGCCTTCTGGAAGGGCTCCGCTTCCAGCCTTACGAGAACCCCTACTACCCCCAGCTTAGGAGCAGCGCCCCTGAGGGGGAGGCCTATACCCCCAGGGCCCGGGAGACGGTAAACGTGATCGACGTGCGCCAAAGCCACCCCCAGGCCCTGGTGCGGGCGGCCTTGGCCCTGGCCGGCTACCCCGAGCTTGCGGAAGGCGCCTTCCACCTGGCCTATGAAACCGTGCTCCTGGAGGGCAGGCAGATGTCGGGGCGGAAGGGCCTGGCGGTGAGCGTGGACGAGGTCTTGGAAGAGGCGCAAAGGCGGGCCTTGGCCATCATAGAGGAGAAAAACCCCGAGCACCCTAGCAAAGAGGAAGCCGCCAGGATGGTGGCCTTGGGGGCCATCCGCTTCGCCATGGTAAAGACCGAGCCCAAAAAGCAAATAGATTTCCGCTACGCCGAGGCCCTCTCCTTTGAAGGGGACACGGGGCCCTACGTGCAGTACGCCCACGCCCGGGCCCACAGCATCCTGCGCAAGGCCGGGGAGTGGGGGGAGGCGGACCTCGCCCAGGCCACCCCCTACGAGCGGGAACTGGCCTTAGCCCTCCTGGACTTTGAGGAGGCGGTGCTGGAGGCCGCCGAGGAGAAAACCCCCCATGTCTTGGCCCAGTACCTCCTGGACCTCGCAGCCAGCTGGAACGCCTACTACAACGCCAAGGAGGAGGGGCGGCCCGCCACCCCAGTGCTGACGGCGCCTTCGGGCTTAAAGGAGCTTCGCCTGGGCTTGGTGAAAAGCCTGCAAGAAACCCTGAAGACCGGGCTTTCCCTCCTGGGCATCCCCGCCCCTGAGGTAATGTAAGGGCATGCGCCTTGCCCTCGCCGTCCTCCTCCTCTCTTTGGCCTTGGGCCAGCGCCTGGTCTCCCCCGAGGAAGTGGCGCGAAGCCAGGTGATCCGCAAGGCCCTGCCCGCAGTGGTCCGCGTCCAGGGTTCCCCCACGGCCCCTGGGGAAAACCAGGTGGTGGGCACCGGCTTCTTCGTAAGCCCCTTTCGCGTGGTTACCAACTACCACGTGGTCCAGGACCTCACCGACCTTACCGTCCGCCTAAGCGACGGGCGCACCTTCCCCGCGGAGCGCTTCGCCGTGGACCCAGGGATTGACATCGCCCTCCTCACGGTGCGGGGACTCCAAGCCCCGGGCACGTTGGGCTTTAGCAAAACCCCTGCCACGAGCCTTCCTTTGGGGATGGGGGTGGTGCTGGTGGGGTTTCCCTTCGGCCAAGGCCCCTTGGCCTCCTACGGCATCCTATCCGGGATAGGCCCCTTGGAAGTCCCTACCCCTGACCCCAGCGTGGGGGCCGAGGTGGGGGAGTATCTCTTCACCGATGCCCCCCTCACCGTGGGCAACTCGGGGAGCCCTCTTCTGAACCTGCAAGGGGAGGTGATCGGGGTGGTGGCGGACGTGGTGGGGGGGCCCTCGGGGGTGGGAGGCATCGGGGTGGCCATCCCGGCGGAGTTGGTGGCGCAAAGCGTCCAGGACCTGGAGCGCTTTGGCATCCCCCAACGGGGCTGGCTGGGGGCCAGCCTAGTGAGCCTGGACGAGCTGCCGCCCGTGCTCCTTAGGGCGGTGGGCCTCACCACCACCCAGGGGGCCATGGTGGACCGGGTGGAACCGGGTAGCCCCGCAGCCCGGGCCGGTCTAAGGGGAGCCCAGCGGGACGCCCAGGGAAGGCTTCTCGCCTTAGGGGATGTGATCCTGGCGGTGAACGGGAAGGCGGTCAAGGACAAGGCGGAGGTGGTCCGCCTCATCGCCCGTTACCGCCCCGGGGACCGGGTGCGGCTAACGCTTTGGCGGGATGGGCGGAGGCTCGAGGTCACCCTCACCATGGTGGCCCGGCCCACCAGCCGTTAGGCTACCTTGCGGAGGTAAGCGTGTACATCGCCATAGAAGGCCCTATCGGCGCAGGCAAAACCACCCTGGCCCGGCTTCTTGCGGAAAGGCTTGGGGCCGAGCCCCTCCTGGAGGTGGTGGAGGAAAACCCTTTCCTGCCCCTTTTCTACCAGGACCCCAAGGGCTACGCCTTCAAGACCCAGGTCTTCTTCCTCCTCTCCCGCTACCGGCAGCTTTCCCGCCTGCGGGAAAGGCCCCTTTTCGGCGGGGTGGTGGCCGATTACCTGTTTGACAAGGACGCCATCTTTGCCAGCCTCAACCTGGAGGGCTCGGAGTGGGAGCTTTACCTGGACCTTTACCGAGAGCTATCCCCGAGGCTCCCTCCCCCCGACCTTACAATCTACCTCAGGGCCCCAGTTCCCGTATTACTGGAAAGAATACAGAAACGTGGCCGGCCCTTTGAAGAGGGCATGGACCCCGCCTACCTCGAGGCCCTCTCCCAGGCCTACGAGCGCCACTTCGCCCGCTATCCCCATCCCCTATTGGTCCTCGAGGCGGAGAAGCTCGACTACAGCCGGCCCGGCCCCGACCAGGAGCGGGTGGTGGCCCTGGTAAAAGCCCATCGCCTTCAAGGGGAAGCCCAACCCTAACGCCATGTACCTGGCCATCGCCGGCAACATCGGTAGCGGCAAGAGCACCCTCACCGCCCTTCTGGCCGAGGCTTTCGGGCTAAAGCCCGTCTACGAGGCGGTAAGCGAAAACCCCTACCTGGAGGATTTCTATCGGGAGATGGGGACCTACGCCTTTCACTCCCAGATCTTCTTCCTCTCAAGGAGGGTGCGCCAACACCTTTTGGAGATCAACGGGGCCAAGGCGGTGGTCCAGGACCGCACCGTCTACGAGGACGCTTTGGTCTTCGCCAAGAATCTCCACCGGGAAGGCTATTTGGAGGAGCGGGACTGGCGGACCTATATGGATCTTTTCCATAGCGTAGCCCCTGCCCTCCGCAAGCCCGACCTTCTCATCTACCTCCGGGCCAGCCTCCCCACCCTGAGAAGGCGGATAAGAAAGCGGGGCAGGCCCTTTGAGCAAGGCCTTCCTGACAGCTACCTCCTGCGGCTTAACGAGCTTTACGAGGAGCTCATCGCCTCTTGGGACCTCTCCCCCATCTACGTGGTGGAGGCGGACCGGATAGACTTTGTGGAAAAGGAGGAGGACCGCGCCGCTTTGCTCGCCGCCTTACGCCCCCGGATCCAACCATGACCCTGGAGGAACTCTTCGCCCCCTATGGCCTGAAGGCCCCGCCCCTGAAGGCCCTGGGCCTGACCCAGGATTCCAGGCGGGTAGCCCCGGGCTTCGTCTTCGTGGCCATCCCCGGGGTGCCCCTTCCCCACCGCAAGCCCTTGGACGGGCACGACTTCATCCCTGAGGCCCTGGAAAGGGGGGCCATCGCCGTGGTGGGGGAAAGGGAGCTCAGCCTTCCCGTCCCCTACCTGAGGGTGAAGGACGCCCGCAAGCTCCTGGCCGAACTGTCCCGCCGCTTTTATGGGGAACCCGACCGAAGGCTAGACCTCCTAGGGGTCACGGGTTCCAAGGGCAAGAGCACCACGGCAAGCCTCCTCCACCACCTCCTGCAGACCGGGGGGAAAAGGGCCGCCCTCCTCTCCACGGTGGGGCTCAGGCTGGGGGAGGAAACGCGTGCCCCCATCGGCCACTTCACCACCCCCGAGGCCCCGGAGGTCTACGCCTTCCTCCGGGAGGCCGCGGACCGTGGGCTAGAGGCCGCCATCCTGGAGGTTTCCAGCCACGCCCTGGCCCTGAAACGGGTGGAGGGGCTTTCCTACCGGGTCGGGGTCTTCGTGAACTTCTACCCCGACGACCACCTGGACCTGCACGGCACGGCGGAAGCCTACTTCGCCGCCAAGGCACTCCTGGTGGAGCGCTCAGAGCTGGCCATCCTCAATAGCCGCCTGCCCCACCTAGACCGCCTCCCCCTTCGGTCCCGCCTGCTTTTCGGCCCCGGCGGGGAGGTGTGGGGGGAGGGTCTAAAGGAGGGGGAAGAGGGCCTGCGCTTCACCCTTCGCACCCCCTGGGGCTCTGGGGAGGCCTACGTCCCCCTACTGGGCGCCTACAACCTGGATAACGCCCTGGCGGCAAGCGCCGCCGCCTTGGCCTACGGGCTTCCCCTGGAAGGGGTGCTTCAGGGCCTCGCCACCTTCCCCGGGGTTCCGGGACGCATGGAGGTGGTGCAACGGGAACCCTTCCGGGTGGTCATAGACTTCGCCCACACCGGGAAGAGCCTGGAAGAGGCCCTAAAGACCTTACGCCGGACCACCCGGGGGAGGCTTCTTCTGGTGGTGGGGGCCGCCGGGGAGCGGGACCCCAAGCGGCGGGAGGACATCGGCCGGGTGGCGGCGAGGCTCGCCGACAAAACCCTCTTCACCGAGGAGGACCACCGCACGGAGGACCTCATGGCCATCCTCGAGGCCCTGGCCCAGGCCGCCAAGGAGGAAGGGGGCCTTTTTGAGGTGATACCCGACCGCAAGGAGGCCATTTTCCGCGCCCTCTCCGAGGCCCAAGAAGGGGATACCGTCCTCCTGGCCGGCAAGGGGCACGAGGCCACCTTAGAGCGGGGCACCTTGGCCCTCCCGTGGAACGAGAAGGAGGTGGTCCTGGAAGGGCTTAGGGCCTTGGGCCTAGGTGGAGGCGACCACCCCTAGGGAGGCCAGCCATTCCGCAAACGCCCTAAGGCCCCGATGGTACATGGCCTCCCGCTTCTCCCTCTTCCCCATCCTCCCCTCCACAGGGGGCACCAGGCCCCAGTTGGCGTACATGGGCTGGAAGCCCTGGGGGTTGGCGGTGGCCAGGAAACGGACCAGCCCTCCCAGCATGCTCTCCTCCGGGGGAACCACGGGCCTCAGCCCCAGCGCCCGCCTGGCAGCGTTCAGCCCCGCCAGAAACCCCGTGGCGGCGCTTTCCAGGTAACCCTCCACCCCCGCCAGCACCCCGGCAGCGAAGAGGCCTTCCTCCTCCTTGAACTCCAGGGTCTCCCGCAAGAGAAGAGGGGCGTTTAGATAGGTGTTGCGGTGCATCACCCCGTAGCGCACGATCTCGGCCCCTTCCAGGCCCGGGATCATCTGAATAAGCCGCTTCTGCTCGGGCCACTTGAGCCCGGTTTGGAAGCCCACCAGGCTCCACATCCGCCCCGCCTTGTCCTCTTGGCGAAGCTGCACCACGGCAAAGGGCTCCTTACCCGTCCTGGGGTCTTTAAGGCCCACCGGCTTCATGGGGCCAAAGAGGAGGGTCTGGTAGCCCCGGCGGGCCAGTTCCTCCACCGGCACGCAGGCTTCAAAAAATTCCCGTTTCTCCCACTCGTGGGGGACGTGCTCCTCCGCCTGCAAGAGGGCCTCATGGAAGCGCCGGTACTCCTCCTCGGTCATGGGGCAGTTCAGGTAGTCCGCCTCCTGAGCGTAGCGCCCGGCGCGGAAGCACTTCTCCAGGTCTATGCTCTCGTAAAGGACGATGGGGCTTGCCGCATCAAAGTAGCTGAGGAAATGGTCGCCAAAGCGGCGCCGGATGGCCTCGGAAAGGGCATCGGAGGTAAGGGGTCCCGTGGCCAGAATGGCCGGGCTTTCGGGGATCTCCGCCACCTCCTCCCGCACCACCTCCACCAGGGGGTGCCGGGAAAGCTTTTCCGTAATGTACTGGCTGAACTCCTCCCGGTCCACGGCCAAGGCCCCACCTGCCGGCACCCGGGCCCTATAGGCCGCCTCCATCACAAGGCTCCCCGCCTGGCGCATCTCCGCCTGGAGGAATCCCTTGGCGTTGGCAGGCCCCTCGCCCCCCAAGGAGTTGGAGCAGACGATTTCCGCCAAGTACCCCGTGGCGTGGGCCGGGGTCATCCTTTGGGGGCGCATCTCATAGAGGCGTACCGGCACCCCAAGCCGCGCCAGGGTCCAGGCGGCCTCGCTTCCCGCCAGGCCCCCACCCACCACCGTTACCCGATCCATCTTTTAGATGCTACCATCCGCAGGCCCTTGGGAAAAGATGGCCTAGTGGGTAGAATGGCCCTATGACGGCGTGGTACCGGTTTGCCGCGGAAATCCATAGGACATTTCCCCTATGAGCCTAGCCAAGCGCATCATCCCCTGCCTGGACGTCCACGCGGGACGCGTGGTAAAGGGGGTAAACTTCGTCAACCTCCGCGACGCCGGGGACCCCATAGAAGCCGCCCAGGCCTACGACCAGGCGGGGGCCGACGAGCTGGTCTTCCTGGACATCTCCGCCACCCATGAGGAGCGGGCCATCCTCCTGGAGGTGGTGGCCCAGGTGGCGGAACGGGTCTTCATCCCCCTGGCCGTGGGGGGTGGGGTACGTTCCTTGGAGGACGCCAGGAGGCTCCTTCTGGCCGGGGCTGACAAGGTGAGCGTGAACTCGGCTGCCGTGAAACGGCCCGAGCTCATCCAAGAGCTGGCGGAGCATTTCGGTTCCCAGGCGGTGGTCTTGGCCATTGATGCCCGCTGGAGGGGGGATTTCCCCGAGGTCCATATCGCCGGGGGACGCATCCCCACCGGGCTTCACGCGGTGGAATGGGCGGTGCGGGGAGCTGAGCTTGGCGCTGGGGAGATCCTCCTCACCAGCATGGACCGCGACGGCACCAAGGCGGGCTACGACCTAACCCTTACCCGCCTGGTGGCCGAAGCGGTGAACGTGCCGGTGATCGCCAGCGGCGGGGCGGGAAACATGGAGCATTTCCTGGAAGCTTTCCTGGCCGGGGCTGATGCCGCCTTGGCGGCCAGCGTCTTCCACTTCGGGGAAATCCCCATCCCAAAACTCAAGGAGTTTTTGGCCCAAAAGGGCCTGGAGGTACGCCTAGATGGACCTATCCCAGGTGAAGTTTAGCCCAGAGGGCCTGGTGCCCGTGGTGGTCCAGGACGCCAAGACGGGTGAGGTCCTGACCCTGGCCTACGCCAACCGGGAAGCCCTGGAGGAAACCCTAAGGACCAGGCGGAGCACCTTCTATAGCCGAAGCCGAAAGGCCCTTTGGCGCAAGGGGGAGACCTCGGGGAACATCCAGGAGGTGGTGGAGGTCCTCTTAGACTGCGACGGGGATGCGGTGGTCTACAGGGTCTTGCCCCATGGCCCCGCGTGCCACACCGGGGAAAGGAGTTGCTTCCACCGCCCCCTCCTTCCGGGAAAGCCCAGCCTGGGCTTTGTCCTGGCCCAGGTCTACGCCACCATCCAGGAGCGCCTAAAGACCCTCCCCGAGGGAAGCTACGTGGCCAAGCTCCACCAAGCGGGCCTAGACCGCATCCTGAAGAAGATCGGGGAGGAGGCCGGTGAAGTGATCCTCGCCGCCAAAAACCAAAACCCTGAGGAGGTGCGCTGGGAGGCCGCGGATCTCCTCTTCCACCTCCTCTTGGTGCTGGCGGAAACTGGGGTCAGCCTCGAGGACCTGGCCCAAACCCTATGGCAACGGCACCGCCCTAAGCCAGAACCCGGTGCCGCCTCCTAGGCCTATATGATGGAAGCATGGAAATAGAACGCCGGCTGGTCCTCGAGGTGGTGCGGGTTACCGAGCAAGCCGCCCTTGCCGCAAGCCGCCTGGCGGGCAAGGGGGATAAGGACGCCGTGGACGAGGCGGGAACCCAGGCCATGCGCCGGGTCCTGAACGAGCTTCCCATCAAGGGCACGGTGGTGATCGGCGAGGGGGAGATGGACGAGGCCCCCATGCTCTACATCGGGGAGGTGCTGGGCCAAGGCGGGGTGGAGGTGGATATCGCCGTGGACCCCGTGGAGGGCACCACCACCGCGGCCAAGGGCCTACCCAACGCCGTAACCGTCATCGCCATCAGCGAGAGGGGCGGTCTCTTCCACGCTCCCGACATGTATATGGAAAAGCTAATCGTGCCTCCCCCCGCCGCCGGGCTGGTGGATCTTTCCTGGCCCGCCTCCGCCAACCTCAAGGCCTTGGCCTTGGCGCTTGGGCGTGCGGTGGAGGACCTGGTCATCGTGGTCCTGGACCGCCCACGCCACGAGCGCCTCATCCGGGAAATCCGCGAGGCCGGAGCCCGGGTCAAGCTCATCTCCGATGGCGACGTGATCGCCGCCCTGGCCGCCGCCATCCGGGGCACTGGAGTCCATGCGGTGATGGGGATCGGTGGGGCCCCAGAGGGAGTCTTGGCCGCCGCCGCCCTCAAGTGCCTGGGTGGGGAGATCCAGGCCCGCTTCACCCCGCAAAACGAGGAGGAGCGGGCCCGGCTAAAGGCCATGGGAGGGGACGAAAACCGCATCTACCGCACCGAGGACCTGGCCCCGGGCAAGGAGATCGTCTTCGCCGCCACCGGCATCACCGATGGGGACATCCTCCAGGGGGTGCGCTTCTTCGGGGGCGGGGCCCGCACCCACTCCATCGTTCTAGGGCACACCACCCGCACCGTGCGCTTCATAGACTCCATCCACCTCTTTGAAACCGGAGCCCGGGTCACCATCCGCGTGTAGACTAAGGGCGTGCCCCGGAGGTACACCCAAGAGGAGGCCCTCAGGCTTGCCCTGGATTTCTTCCAGGAAGATGAGCTAAGGGCCTCTGTTTTCCTGAACCGCTATGCCCTAAGGGACCCGGAGGGTAGCCTCCTGGAGGCCACCCCGGAGGAGATGTGGCAGCGGCTGGTCCAGGGGGCTACCCGGGTGGAAAAGGGAGCCAAGCGGGAGTTTTTCTGGCTCTTCTCCGATTTTCGCTTCGTCCCCGGAGGCCGTATCCTCTTCGGCCTAGGCAACTGGCGCCGCTCCACCCTCTTCAACTGCTACTACATTCCCATCCGGGAGGACTCGGTAAAAGGGATCACCCGCTTCCTGGACGAGGCCGCCCGCACCTTTGCCTACGGGGGTGGGGTGGGCACCAACGCCGATGTCCTAAGGCCTAAAGGGGCCAAGGTGGGCAACGCCGGGGTGGAAAGCTCGGGGGCGGTGAGCTTCATGGAGCTCTTTTCCACCCTGGCGGGGGTTATGGGGGCTAGCGGAGGCCGGCGAGGGGCTCTGATGCTCACCTTTTCCGACCGTCACCCAGATCTCCTGGAGTTCCTCCAGGCCAAAACCGATCCCGAGCGCAGCCGGGTGCGCCACGCCAACATCTCCCTAAGGGCCACGGACGCCTTCTTGCAGGCCGCCTTAGCCGATGAACCCTGGCCCCTTTCCTTCACCACACCCCGGGAGCACGTGGCCCGTACCATCCGGGCCAAGGAAGCCTGGGACACCCTGGTGGAGGCCGCCTGGCAAAGCGCCGAGCCCGGCCTCCTCTTCTGGGACCGGGTGCGCACCTGGGCCACGGCCCAGTACGGGGGGATGGAGGTGGAGGGGGTCAACGTCTGCGGGGAGGTGCCCATGGAGCCCTACGGGGCCTGCAACCTGGGAAGCCTGAACCTGGCCGCCTTCGTGCAGGAACCCTTTGGGGAAAGGGCCCGCCTGGACTGGGCTGGCCTCGAGGAGGCCACCCGCTTGGCGGTGCGCTTTTTGGATGCCGTGGTGGACCTGGGAAAAAACCGCCACCCCCTAAGGGCCCAAAGGGAAGCCTCCCTGAGAAGCCGGAGGATCGGCCTTGGGGTGATGGGCCTAGCGGACATGCTGGCCATGTTGGGGCTTCCCTACGGCTCCCAGGAAAGCCTAAGGCTTTCCGAAGAGGTCATACGGCGCATCAAGGAAGCCGCCTATTGGGAAAGCACCCGCTTGGCCCGGAAAAGGGGTCCCTTCCCAGCCTTTGACCCCAAGGAGCACGTGCAAAGCCCCTTCATCCAGGCGTTGCCCGAAGCCCTGGTGCGGGAGATAGAAAAGGGCCTTAGGAACGCAGCCCTCATCTCCATCGCCCCCACGGGCTCCATCTCCATCCTGGCGGGGGTGACGAGCGGCATTGAGCCCATCTTCGCCCTCACCTACCTGCGGCATGCTGGAGGGCAGGCGTTTTTGGCGGAGCATCCCCTTCTTGTACGGTACCGCCGGGAAAAGAAGGGGGCGATACCGGACTGGCCCACGGCCCATACCGTGGATCCTTTCCAAAGGGTGCGCCTCCAAGCCCTTTTGCAGCGCCATGTGGACCAGAGCATCTCTTCCACGGTGAACCTCCCCCAGGAAACCCCCAAGGAGGTGGTGGAAGGGCTTTTCCTCACCGCCTGGAAGGAAGGGTGCAAGGGGATCACCGTCTTCCGGGAGGGAAGCCGGGAGGAGGTGGTGGAACCCTTACCCCCGGTGGGGGTCTGCACCTTCTGCCAAACGGCATGACCCGCTACCGCATCGCCACCAAGCCCTATCTTCCCTATCCCGGGGAGCGCCTGGCCCGAAGGAAGGGCCTAGGGGGTGAGTTTTACGAGCTTCGCCCCTACGCTCCCGGGGACGAGGTGCGCAAGGTCCATTGGCGGGCCTATGCCAAGACCGGCAGGCTCTATACCCGCCTAGAAACCGCCCCCGAGCGGGTCCGTTTCCGCATCCACCTGGACGAAAGCGAAAGCATGCGCCTCTTTGGCAAGCTGGCCTATGGGGAAGAGGTAGCCAGGCTCCTTCTAAAGCTCGCCCGTCAGGAGGACGCCTTCGCCCGGCTGGAACGGGGAAGGCCAGAGGCCTTCCGCCGGGGCCCTGGGGTCTTGGTCCTCATCACCGACGGCCTGGACCCCCTCCCCTGGCCCAAGATCCTCCCCCGGCGGGTGGTCTTGGTCCAGGTCCTGGCACCTGGAGAAGTATCCCCACCCCTCGAGGAGGCCCTTCTAAGGGACGTGGAAACCGGGGAAACCCTTCCCGTGGGGCCAGAGGAGGCCTGGGCCTACCGGGAAGCCCTGGAGGCCCACCTGAAGGCCCTTCGCCTCCTGGCCCTCCTCAGGGGCCGGTACGCCCTCCTTAAGGTAGGCGAACCCCCCTTGCCCGCCCTCCTGCGGCAAGGGGTGGTGGAGCCCCTTTAGGGCCCTTTTTCCCTTCGCCAGGTCCTGATGAACCCCAGGGAAGGGCCTCTCCGGAGGGCTTTGCGCCAAGGTGGGGTGGGATGGGGACGGGGGCCACCCTACCGGGGAAGATCCCCGGTACGACCCTGGGCATCCCAGGCCACCATCCCGTTTAAGGAATCTGTAAGGCCCCCTGAAGAGGATGGAGGCAGGCAGGGGCACCGAAGACCCCTGGCCTTACGGAGGTAGGTATGGGAAAAATCCGCAACCTGGCCTTTTTAGCCCTAGCCCTAGCCGCCTGCAGCATCCCTTTTAGCTACCCGGTGGACGCCCTGCCCTACCTGGAGAGGGAAGGCACCTTCCAGGTGGGGCAAGGGGGGGATTAACCCCAACCCCAAGACCCTGGGGCCGGCGGAGATAACCTGGAACCCCGACCCCCGGGTGAACCTCACGGGGGCCAGCCTGGCCTACACGGTCTGCTTTGCCTCCCAAACCCCAGGGGCCACCTTCGCCGGCACCTTGAGCTACACCGCCTATCTGGGCGGCAGTGCCAGCGACCTCTTCAACGAGGCCAACCGCCTGGCGCAAGGGAGTAAGGATGTGTCCCTGCTCAACCAAGGCGAAGTGTGCCTAGAAGAACAGGGCAACCTGACGCCCGGTCAGCTCACCGCCATCCAAAGCGGTACCTTCTACGCGGGAGCCCAGATCTCGGGGGATGCCACCAGCAGCCAAGAGGCCACAATCGGCTATAGGTTGGTGCTTTTCCGGATAAACCTCTCGGGCTCCGTTCGTCCCTAGGCGAAATGGGTAAGGGCTAAGCCGAACCCCCTTCAAGCCCTATGGGGGCCTTGGGAGGGGGGGATGAACTCCGTAAGGCCCAAGGCCCTTAACCTTTCCGGGTCCACGCCCCCCTCCCCCCACCCTGCAAGCCGCCAGTAGGCGCGCACCCCTTCCCGGAAGGCCTCGGGGTCCAGATGGGCCTCGAGGTTGCCCTTCCGAAAGGGCTGGAAGAAGCGCTCGGGCAGGCGGTCCTCCTCCGGCTTTATGCCCTCCCGAAGGTTAAAGAGCCGGGTGAGCTGCAAGGTCCTCTCCCCCACCTCCAGCATCTCCATAGGGGTAAGGCGCCAGCCCGTGGCCGCGTAAAGGGCTTCCTGCCACTCCTCCGGGGTCCAGGGGACGAAATCGCACATCACCAGGCTGTTCACAAACCCCCGTTCCCGGGTCTTGGTCCAGAGCATGCGGATCTTGGCCTCGGAAAGGTCTTCTATGGGAAGCGGCGCAAAATCCTCCCCGTAGAAGCGAAGCTCCTTCAGGGCCTTCCCCTCCTTGGCGAAGGCGGTGTCGTGCAGGTTGTGGTTATGGTCGGCCCCCGTGGGGCTCACCGCATACCCCACCCCTAGGGCCCGCTTGTACCGGGGGTCGTGCATGGGCACCTCCTGGCCCTTCACCTGCATGGCCAGCTCGGGATGGCCGATGGCCTCCGCCAGGCGCCTCGAGCCCAGGGCCAAAAGCTCCCCAAGCCGCCCCTCCTTGCGGGCCAGCTTCTCTATGGCGGCGATCAAGGCACCCCCGTTGCCGAAGCGTAGCCCCAGGCCCTCGTCGTCCAGATACCCCTTCTCCACCGCCTCCATGGCACAGGCGATGGTGACGCCCACCCCGATCACGTCCAGACCGTACTGGTTGCACAGGGTGTTGGCCTTGGTCACGGCATAGGGGTCCGTGACCCCACAGGTGGAACCCAAGGCTCCAAGTCCTTCGTACTCCGGCCCCCCGTACTCCGGGCGCACATCGTACTTGCCCGTGCCCTCAATCCTCACCACCTGCTTGCAACGGATGGCGCAAGCGTAGCAGGTATCCCGGCCTATGCGGATGCCTAAGGTATCCAGGCTGGTGCCATCCAGGGCCTCGGCCCCTTCCAGGTAGCCGTCTATAAAGTTGTGGCTAGGGAGCACTCCCCTCAGGTTAAAGGGCTTCACCGTGCCCACGGTACCCATGGTGACCAGACCCGCCGCCCTTTCCATGCGCTCACCCGCCATGCGCCGGGCCAAGGCAGTAAGGAGGGCGGGGTCGTGGTAGGAAGGCCGGGTATCCTTCCTGGCCCGGGCGGAAACCGCCTTGAGGCGTTTAGCCCCCATCACCGCCCCCAGGCCCCCCCGCCCGGCAAAGTGGGCCAGGTCGTGGATGATGTTGGCGGTGAGCACCCGGTTTTCCCCGGCGATCCCGATCTGGGCGATGCGGGTAGAAGGCCCGTGGGCTTCCTTAAGGAGGCCTTCTACCTCCAGGGGGTCCTTACCCCAAAGGTGGGATGCGGAATGGATGGCCACCTGGCCCCCTTCCACATGCACGTACACGGGCTCTTCCGCCTGGCCCAGGACCACCAAGGCGTCCAGGCCAGCGTTTTTCATCTCCGCGCCGAAGAACCCACCCGCCTCCGCATCCCCGTATCCCCCCGTCAGGGGACTCTTGGCGGCCACGGTGTTGCGGCCCGAGCCGGAGATGGGGGTACCGGTGAGGATACCGGGGGCGAAGACCAAGGCGTTTTTCGGGCCCAAGGGGTCTGCCCCTTTGGGCACGTGCTTTAGGAGGAGGTAGGCGGCAAGGGCCCTGCCCCCCAGGAACCGCTGCCAGAAGGCCTCGCCATAGCGCTCATACCAGATCCGCCCCGTGGAGAGGTCCACGAAGGCCACGCGGTCGTGGTAGCCCTTAGACATAGCCAAAGTTTACCCCCTGAGGCCTGAGCCTCAGGGGGAGGGGAATCCTTAGCGGGTCTTTCCCGCCAAGAGGTCTTCGGCCAGCTTCTGGGCCTTGTCCAGAGCCACCTTGGGATCCGCCTTGTTGAGGATGGCCTCCTTGATGGCCTGGCCTAGGATATCAAAGCGGATCTGCTCCCACTCGGCCAAAGCCGGCTCAAACTTGGCGTAGCGGCTTTGGCGCACGATGGTACCAAAATCAGGGTTATCGGCCACATGGGTCTGGTACACGGGTTCCTTCAAGGCCGCCTCGGTCACCGGCACGTACCCGGTGGCGGTGGCGAACACCGCCTGGGTCCTGGGGGAAAGGACAAACTGCAGGAAGTCCTTGGCCACCGCCTGCTCCTCCTTACCCGCCTGGCGGAAGACCACCAGATTGGTACCCTGGACCAAGCCGAAGCCCGGCTGGCTGGAGGTGCGGCCTGGCAAGGTGGCCACCCCCAGGTCAAACTTGGCCCCCTGGCGGTAGTAGGTGTAGCCGGCAGAGGTATCCACGCTGAAGGCGTAAGGACCCGAGCCCAGGTTCTGGTTGATGTACCCCGAGGTGATGGCCTTGGCCCACCCCTCCTTCACCCCGCTTTGCAACAGGGTAAGGGCCTCCACCGCCTCCTTGGAGTTCAGGATCAGCTTGCCGTTTTTGAGGTAGTTTCCTCCCAGGTTAAAGAAGAAGTAGGCGAAGGTGGAGGCATCGGGCTGGAACCAGTACACAGGACCCCCTTCCGCCTGGGAAAGCTTCTTGCTGGTGGTCACGAACTCGTCCAGGGTGGTGGGGACCTTCGCTCCATGCTTCTTTAACAAGTCCTTGTTGTAGTAGAGGACCTGGATGCTCTTGTTGAAGGGGACCCCATAGACCACCCCCCCGAAGCGCACGGCGTTCAGGAAGGGTAGGTTGACGCCCTGGAGCCTCACCCCCAAGGACTCAATGGGCAAAAGGGCCTTGGCCTCGAGGTACAAGGCAATGTTGTTCTCATAGGCCTGGGCCATGGCCGGCACCTTTCCCGCGGCGAAGGCCGCCTTGATCTTGGTGGAAAGGTCCCGGTACCCCCCTTGGGGCACGGGGCGCACGCACCGGCCCTGCTGGGTCCTGTTGAACTCCACCACCAGGTTCTCCAAGGCGGCCTTGGGGGCTCCGCCGGTGAAGCCATGCCACAGCTCCGCCACCACCTTGGCCTTGGCGCACTGTTCCTTGATAACCTCCTCGGGCTTGGCCTGCTGGGCTAGGGCAACACCCAAAACCGCCAATAGCAAGAGCGCTTTTCGCATACGCAAACCTCCAAGGAAGAGTATATGCCCTCCCTGGTCAAGCCTCGGTCAGGCTACTTAAGGCCCGACCGGGCGATACCCTGGATGAACTGGCGCTGGGCGAAGAAGTACCCCAGGATCACGGGGAGGATCACCAAGGTGCTGGCCGCCATCAAGGCCCCGTAGTCCGACCCGGCCTCGGAAACAAAGGCCTGCAGGCCCAGCTGTACCGTGCGCATCTCCGGGCTTTGGGTGACGATGAGGGGCCAAAGGAGGGCGTTGTAGGCCCCCAGAAAGGTGAAGATGCCGTAGGACACCAATCCCGGAAGGCTCAAGGGCAAGGCAATGCGGAAGAGTTGGGTCAAGTAGCCCGCTCCATCTATCCGGGCGGCATCAAAAAGGTCCTGGGGTAAAGAAAGGTAAAACTGCCGGAGGAGAAAGATGCCAAACACCGAGGCCAGCCAGGGCACGATGAGGGCGTAGTAGGTGTCCAACCAGCCCAGCCTGGCCAGAAGCACGTAGTTGGGAATGAGGAGCACCTCCCCCGGCACCATCATGGTGGCCAGAATGAGAACAAACACCGCATCTTTGCCCGGGAAAGGGATCCGGGCCAAGGCAAAGGCCGCTAGGGCCGCCAAGAAAAGGCCCACCGCCACTTGGGTGAGGGCGGTGAAGAAGCTATTGAAGAAATACCGGCCCCACGGAGCCGCATACCAGGCCTCGAGGTAGTTGTGGAAAAGGTAGCCCAAGGCCCCAGGCACCGCATTCACCCACTCCAGCCGCCAGTCCTCCCCCTGGGAGCGGAGGGCATCGGGAGGGAGGGGAGGGTTCAGGGGTGCCTCTTTAGGCCAAAGCACCACCAGGGGCAAAAAGCGAAAGGCCTCCCCTGTGGTGTTGGTGAGCCGCACCCGCCAGGCCCCCTCCCGATAGACCACCTCCAC
Source organism: Thermus albus (assembly GCF_022760855.1). Classification (NCBI taxonomy): domain Bacteria; kingdom Thermotogati; phylum Deinococcota; class Deinococci; order Thermales; family Thermaceae; genus Thermus; species Thermus albus. The sequence continues at coordinate 22,520 of NZ_JAKTNR010000005.1, read as the reverse complement.
CCGGGTGCCATCCGCCCGGGGGTCAAAGAAGGCCCCAGGGGTGCGGGGTATGAAGGCCTTGGGCGGCCGCCCCTTTTCTCCCGGGAAAACCAGTTCCACACTTCGGCCAGGCGCCAGCCCTCCCCCAAGCGGGCTATCCCCGAGCCTAGCCGCCTTAAGCCAGTTTCCCGGCTTCATGCGCTCGGGAACCCAGATGGGCTTGGCCTGAAGGGCCTCTTGCGGGCTTTTTAGGCTGGTGGCCAGCATCCAGTAGAAGGGAAAGGCCATGATAAGCCCTCCCCCCAGGAGGACCAGGTGCACCAACAGGGAGGTGGGTCTAAATCTCATAGTTCACCCGCCTTTCCAAAATCCGCCTCTGGATCAAGGTGAGCCCCAGGATCAGAAGGAAGGTTACCATGGCGATGGCGCTGGCGTAGGAGAAGTCCGAGTCGCGGAAACCTTTGTTGTAGAGGTAAAAGGCCAAGGTCAAGGTATCCTGCAACACCCCACCCGTGGGCGTGAGCACATAGACCTGGGTGAAAACCTGAAAGGCCCCGATGAGCCCCAGGGTAAAGAGAAAAAAGGTGGTGGGGGAAAGAAGCGGCCAGGTGATGAGCCGGTGCTTCTGCCAGAAGCTCGCCCCATCCAGCTCCGCCGCCTCGTAGTACTCCTTGGGGATGGCCTGGAGCCCAGCCAAAAGGATCACCACCTGGTAACCCAGAAAGTGCCAGACGCTCATGACCATGATGGCCACAAAGGCCAGGCTGGGTCCCGCCCAAAAGCCCTGGACCTGGACCCCAAGGGGCTCGAGGAGAAGGGCGAAAACCCCCTTCGGGGTGTTCAACCAATCCAGGCCCGGGGTGCGGAGAAGCCAGTTAAGAAAACCAAACTCCGGGTGGTAGATCCAACGCCACACCGCCGCCGCCGCCGTGAGGGCCGTGATGTAGGGAAGAAAGTACAGGGTGCGATACAGGCCCAAAAAGGCCACCTGGGTATTCAGGAGAATGGCCACCACGGTGGCCAGGAGAAGACCCACCGGCACGGTAAACACCACGTACCAGAAGGTGTTTCCCAAAGCCCTCCAGAAAAGCGGGTCCTGGAGAAGGATACGGTAGTTTTCCAGCCCGGAAAACGCAGCGGGGCGCAGGAAGTTGACCCGCTCAAAAAGGCTTAGGTAGAAGGCGTAAAAGGTGGGAAAGACATGCCAGATGAGAAGAAGGGCTAAGGCGGGCCACACCAAGGCCCAGCCATACAAGGCGCCCTGCTCCTTCTCGCTCAAACCCCGGCCAAAGATAAGGGCGAAGAACAAGGGCACCAAGAAGGCCGCCGGTGGGAACCAGTAGGCCATCAGGCCAAGGGCCAAGAGGGCGTGGCGCCAGCCAAAGCGAACCCCCCAAAGGACCAAAAGGGCATACAGCCCAAGCCCCACCACCACCCAAGCCTGGGGGAGAAACCCCAGCCGGGCCGCATAGACCCCTAGACTCAAAAGCGCTCCCCAGGACAAGACCGCATGTAGGGGAAAGGTCCGCATCCCGTGCCGGAGTATATAAGATGGAGGCGTGTGGACCCTCACCCTGGACACCGCCACCCCTTACCTCTCCCTAGGCCTTTTCCGGGGCGACGAGGGCATTGGCCGGATCGTGCGCCTAGGCAGGAAGCATGAGGAAGCGCTTTTTCCCATCTTGGACGGGCTTCTCGGCAAGGTGGGGGCGAGGAAGGAGGAGATAGGCGCCGTGGTCCTGGGAGAGGGTCCCGGGTCGTACACAGGCCTTCGCATCGCCTTAGCAGCGGGCTTAGGTATCGCCATGGCCCACGGGGCCCAGGTGTACGGGGTGAGTTCCCTCCTCGCCGCCTGCTGGCCCTTCTTGGAGGAAGGCGGCCCTCCCCTCACCGCCCTTTTCACCGCGAGAAATGGGCTCTACTATGGGGCCACCTACGCCAAGAAGGAAGGCAAACCCTACCTGATCCAGCCTCCCAGGAAGTTCAAGGCCCAGGACCTACCCCAGGGCAGGCTCCTTCTGGACACTCCCCCTGACCCCAGGGCCCTCTACGAGCTTTTACCCTTTGCCCAAAAAGGGGTGGAGCCGGCATACCTGTAAGGGGCTCAGCGCAAGAAAAGCCTTAGTCCCTTCCTGACCTCCCGGTCTCCCTGCCTTGCCACCACCTCGAGCCTCAGCCCTTTTGCCAAAGAGGGGCCTAAGGGCTCCGCCAGGCGCACCAGGGCATCGTCCAGGACGAACTCCCCCTCATACACCCTATCCCCTATAGGGGCTAGGGCCAAGGCATCACCCGTGGGTAGAGGGTTCATTTGGGGCGTAGGGGCCCCGAAGCGGAGGAAGACACCCTCTGCGGGAAAGCGAACCCTCGCCGTAACCTTCACCTCCTCTCCGGGGGAAGCCCTGGGAGGAGTCAAGGTCACTTCCAAAAGCTCCCGTCCCTCATCCAAAGGAAGAAGGAGTTCCCGGGAAAAACCCAGTTCTCCCCGTAGCCTTAAGGACAGCGTCCCTTTGGCTTCCCAAGGAACCTGAAAGGTAAAGGTATGGGTTCCGTCCCCCTTGGGGTCCCCTGAAAGCACCTCTTCCCCCGTGGAAAGCCACAGCCTACCCTTTGCCCCGCTAACCTCCAAGCGGACCTCCTCTCCCGGAGCGGGTCTATTTGGGAAGAAGCGCACCGCTATGGGGAAGGCTACATCTCCTATAACCTCTCTTGGCTTGAGGCGGAAAGAAAGGGTCAGGGGGGTTCCCTCTAGGGGGAGGAGAGCCACCTCCTTAGGGGAAAGCCCCGCCACCTCCCCCTCTGGCGAGGCCTCAGGGAAAAGCCGGTAGCTCCCCGGGGGAAGGACCGCCTGGCCCCCGCAGGCCACATAGGCGGTAACCTGCCCCACCACATAGGCCCCCTTTCCGCCTTCTCCCGTGCAGGCGAGATGGATGCGGGAAGCGGGCGGAAGGGAAACCGCCAAGGGAACCCAGGGAGGGGGGCCCACTTCCACCTCCAAGGGGAAGGCCAAGGCATCCGGAGGAGGTAGGATGCGCACCCTCCCTCCCCCTCGGGGGAGAAAGATGCGGAAGCGCCCCTCGCTATCCGTAAGGACGGAAGCGCCTTCTGCCCTTACCTCCGCGGAGGCCAGGGGCTTCCCCAAGAGGTGCACCTCGCCCTCTAGAGGTAGCCGATCGTAACCCCCAAGGGCCCAGGTGACCTCGGGTGGAACGGCGAGGCTAAAGGCATACCGGCCCTCCAGGCCCAGGCGGCTGCCCTCAGGCGCCCAACGGGCTTCTAGACGAAGGCCATAGGGGCCCTCCTCCCACCTGAGGGTACCTCCTAGCTCCAGGCGGGAGGAAAGCCTACCCTCAAGCCAAAGGTCCATCCTCTCCATTCGCCCGTTAAGTCCCACCCCTAGGGCGTTTTCCCCACCCAGGCTTGCCGTAAGGCTAAAGCGGGTGCCGGATGTCAGAGGGAGGGAGAGGTTACCCGAAAGCCTCCCCCCTCGAGGGTCCAGAAGGGCTTCCACCCGGTAGCCCACTTCCCCGAGGCTTCCCCAGTGGGCCCCCCTCAGCCAAGGGACAGGGTAGGGGCTTGCCTCTAGGCTATACCCCGGCAGGCTCCCTCCCAAACGCAACCCCCCTTCCCAGGCCAGGAAATAGGCGGGCTCTCCCCCCCTCTCTAAGCGGAAGGAGGGGGCATGGCAGAGGGGGTTAAACCCGCACCCCCCCTGGACGGAGAGGCCCAAGGCCGCATAGCCAAACCGGAAACGTTCCGGAGTCACCTCCAGGCGAAAGGCCTCCATACCGGGGCTAACCCACTCCCCCTCTAGGCGCATGGGGTAACCCATGGCCAGGCGCCAGGGGCCCTCAGCGTAGGAGACCCCAAAGGTGGGACCGCTTCCTGCCGACAAACCCCAGGGTCCCAAGCCTAGCCTGAGGTTTCCCCTGAGGCCCATTCCTCCCCCTTCTACCTTGAGGGCCAGGCTCGCATCCCGGGCCAAGGGCCCCTCCAAGGACAAGGTGCCGCTAAGCCCTGGGTAGCCCAAGGCGAGGCTCCCGAGAAGCCGGTAAGGGGGCGGGCTTCCCCCCGGGCCTTCCACCTGGACCAGGTACCTCTCCTTGCGGTCCCCATAGGCGATAAGGAGAAGAAGGGTGCCGCTTTCCCGCAAGGGGAAAGTCACGGCCTTTTCCTCACCAGGCTCTAGCTCCACAGCCTGAGAGGGGAAGTAAACCTGGCTCTCGGGGGCCGAAGCCAGGGAAACCCTTAAGGGTACATTCCCCCTGTTGGCCAGAAAGACCGAAAGGGTCCCCTGGGCCCGCGGGGGTATGTTAAGGAGAAGGCGTTCTATCCTTTTCACCTCCACGGGCTGGCACAGGGTGGTCTCTTTTACCCACGCGCAGACGGGGTAAACGCCTGGGGGAAGGGTGGGGGGGGCTTCCAGGACCACTAGTGCCAGGCCTTCCCCCACCTCGGGCAAGAGCAGGGGGCGGAAAGGCCCCGTTTCCCAGGATAGAGCTCCCTCTACCCCGGAAAAGGCCAAGGTAAAAGCCTCCCCCGGCGCCACGGAGCGCCCAAGGGCAGAGGAGAGGAGGAGGACGGCCAACGCTAGCCCCGAAAGGGTTTTCATCTAGTCCCTGTCTAGCCTATAGGTTACGGTAATCCACCCCGAGGTGGGCAAAGTGGCAAAGGTATCCTCCGGGGAGAGGTATAGGAAAAGGTAGATGTCAAGGATTGCGGTGGTGTTCCGAGGGACGCTGGCAAGCCCCATCCTGTCAGGAATGCTGGCCAAGGGGGTGGGGCTTGGCACATGAACCGTGACCCCCGCCCCCGAAACCGTCTGGACCATGGCATAGAGGCGGGTATAGGGGTCCAGGGGGAAGGAGGGAGCTTGGCTCAGGCTTTCGATGCGGAAGCAATAGGTCTGATCTGCCCCACACGCGGTACCCTTACCCCCCTTTTTTCCCGTGGTTACGGTGCATTGCACCCGGTAACCCACGCCTCCCACCACCCGGGTGGGCAAAAATAGTGAAGGCCCCGTATCAAAAATGTGGAGGTAACCCGCAAGGTTGGCTACCGGATACCCACCTTGCACCGTGAGGGGACCGGGACTGGAGAAGTCAAACACCACCTCCTGGGCGTCGCAACTCACCTGGGCAAAGGCCAAAGAGGCCAGGAGGGGGAAAAGCGCTAACGCTAAGGCACGCGCCATCTTCCCTCCGCGGCATAGCGCCCATAGGGGCTCTCCAGGAGGAGGACCACCCGGTACTCCCCGGAAGGAAGGGGAGTAGGAGGCTCCAAGAGGACTCGCCTACTCCCCGAAGGCCAAACGGGGAGGTCCTCGAAGGAGAGGGTGGCCACCTCCTGCCCAAGGGGGGTATAGACCTGGGCTCTTCCCGTCAACCGCTGGAGCACATTGCCCGGGTTTTCCAGGAGGAGGGGCAGGGCCGCTCCTTCCCCTCCCACCTTAGCCCTAAGAAGGGGCTTTTCCGTGCCCCTTAAGGTCACGTAAAGGGCCAGGCCCAGCTCGGGCCTTACCTGGAGCTGGACCCCACCCCTCTCCATGGGGCGCACCCCCCCGCTGAAGACCACCAAACAGCTTAAGGTCCCCTCCCCCTCGGGGGCTTTTCCCTCCACCCGTACCTCCTTCTCCCCCAAAGGGGGCAGGGTAAAGGCGGTGGGGACCACCCGCAAGGAGGCGCAAAGGGGTCCCCCTGTGGGCGCTACCTCCACGAGGGAACCGTCCTCCAGGAGGCGGAAGGGGCTAAGGCGCACGGAGAGGGCCTCCTCCTTAGGAAGCCCGTTTTTCAAGGTTACAGAAAAGGAAAAAGCCTCCCCAGGGAGGAGGAAGAGCTCCATCCGGGCAGGGGAAAGGGTAAGGGACACCTGGGCCAAGGCCAGGCCCGAGAACAGGATGGGCAAAAGGATTTTGCAGGCATCTCTCATGGCTTTAGAGTTTAAGTCCCCCGGGATTTGGAGAATCCCAGGGGCGGGAGACACCGCCACCTCCTTAGGGAGAGGTGAGGGTGTAGGTGATGGTGATGTATTCGTTCAGGCCAGAGGTGGGGATCTCGTCGTTGATGTCCATGGTGAAGAGGTAGTAAAGCTTGTAAACCGATTTACCCGAACCTCCGGAGCCCGCGCCGATGAGGGTGGAAACAGCCGTGATGGGCGTAGGAACGGTAGTCTGGGACCCGCCTTTGCCGCTCACCTTTTCGGCGAAGACCTTAACCCTGTTATTGCCCAGGCTGAGGGAGCCCGACACCGATGGGGTCACGGTCCACACCGCCTGGTTGGAGAGGATGGTCATGGTGCCGTAATCGTTCCCCCCAGCCCCCGTAAGCTTGGTGGGGGCAAAGTCCTGGGTACCGCTACCGGTGTCCAGGAAGGCCTCGTAGTTGCTCCAGCTAGCCTTAGGATAAGCCGTGCCCCCCACGCTTACGGTCCCCGAGGCCGCGGTGTCCCCGAAGTCGAACAGGTAGTCGGTGGCGTCCAGGGTCAGCTTCAGGAATTTGGGGATGAAGACCGTAACCGTGTGGTTGTCTGTGTCCTGGGCCAGGGCCAGACCTGCCAAAAGAGCCATAAGGGCTGCCAGCCTGCGCATATGCACCTCCTCTAGGGGCCGGTTGCGCCACTGGCTCCCCCCAGTCCCTTGGCGCCCATCTTGGGAAACTGGGGCTCCTAGCCTCCCCAGCGACTACGTTTAAACAGGTGTGTGAAAGCCGTGTGAAAACCCCTCGCTACTGCCCCGTTGCCCGCAGCTGCACCTGCCACTGGGCCCCTGGGGGAACCTTTAGGGGAATCTCCCCGCGACCCTTTCCCTGGAAAAGCTGACCGGCCTCTAAGCCATTTCCCCAAGGGATCAGCCAGAGCTCCCAGCGGGTGTTAGAAAGCACCCGGAGGGTATAGGTGCCAGGTCCTAGCGTAAGCTCCCCTTGGGGCATGGCCTCTATGCGGAAACTAACCGTGCTGAGTTCCACCACCTCCAACCTTAGGATAGGGGGAATCCGAATCCCCACCCCGTGGCTATCCCCCGAAGAAAAGCCCCCTGCAAGGCCAGGATGAGAAGCCCATAATGCCACCATCAGCACCCACAAAACCGCAAATCTACGCATACCCACCTCCCACTAGGGGAGAGGTGGCGCAAAAAGCCGTAAGAAAAGGAAAGCGAACGTTCGGCCGGTTGCGCCACTGGCTCCCCGTGTCCCTTGGCGCCCATCTTGGGTCCCACGGTTCATCGCCTCCGAACGCCCTAAAAACCTTAGGGCCAGGCTTGGGCACCTGGCCGGCAAGGGCAATAATCTAAAGTTGGAGACAGATTCTTATGCCCTCGGCCGGTTGCGCCACTGGCTCCACCTGCCCCAGGCGCCCAACTGCAGGACAGGCTTCTTCGCCTCCGAGGTGCCTATTGGGGAGCGGCTGCTCCCTAACAACCAGTATAGCACAAGAAGGCCTCTTTTTAGTCAGCAGCTACCCTTGGCCCTCGAGGCCCGCGGTACATGTAGCCAGGGAGAGGTTCCCGGAAGGAGGTGTCCTTGAGCTTTCTAGCCATGAGCACCAGGTTTTCCCCCGCGATGCGGGCGTCCTCCAGGACCTCCGTGTTCTCCCTAAGGCTAAGGCCTCCCCGGTGATGGGCATAGACCAAGCCCAAGGGGGCCAGGACAAACCCCATGTAGGAAAGGGGCAGCAACATCTGGGAAAGGGCCTGGCTGGCCCCTTCCTCCTCGGCCACCGCCAAGAGGGCCATGGGCTTGCCCAGGTTCAAAAGGCCCTGGTTCTCCATGGAGGTCATGCGCTCCAAAAGGGCCTTCATGCGGGCAGAAACGCTGAACCAATACACGGGGGTGGCGAAGACCACGGCGTCGGCAGCCAAAATCCTCTCCGCCACCTTGCCAAACCCGTCCCAGGGCCCCTGTACGCAGCTATCCGGGCCACAGGAGGCGGGGTCCAGGGAGTAGTTTCCCGCGCAAAAGGGAAAGGGGTACTTCACCAGGTCCAGGCGCTCGGTGGTGGCCCCTTGGAGCCTGGCCGCCTCGAGGACCTCATCCAATAGCTCCGCCGTAAACCCATCCGTGCGTGCCGATGCGTTAACGCCGAGCACGTGTAAACCCATAAATATCACCCACGCACTAAACCAGGTTTAGTATAGCATGCGCATATCAAGGCCGCCAAGGCCCAGCCACGAACTCCCCCATGCCCCGGGCCCGGACGGGGTAGCCCCTCAGGACTCCTTCCCCCACCACCGGCCCTTCCCAGTAGCCCACCCGGGTGGTGCGGGAAAGGATCTCCCCCTCCGGGAAGGGGGGGCGCACCTCCAGGTCCAGCCCCGGCCCCACCAGGCGCCAGGCCAGGGTATAGGTATGGCCTGAGGGGCTCTTCCAAGCCTCTAAGGGGAGGAAGTGGAGCTCCACCCCCTCCACCCTTCCCAAGGGGTCCACCCGGCTACCCAGGACCTGGACCACCTCACCCTGGCTGTTTTTCACCTGGTAGGCCATGAGCTCCGAGCCATCGGAAAGGTGAAGGCTAAGCCAGTCCCAAGTGGCGCTTAGGCCGGAAAACTGCTCCCCCCACTGGTGGTCGGCCCAGGCCTCCCCCCGGGCCTCTTCCCCTCGGATCCGGCCCCAGGCCTCGAGGCGGGTATAGGACTGGTAGTAAAGCCGCCCCGTCTCCTCCGTGCCCGAATACCCGGGGGGCTGGACCACCGGGGGCTTAAGGGGGCGCAGGCGGAGGTCCACCGGCCCAGCCAGGAGGCGGAAACCCCCATTCTCCCAATAGAACCGCCAGCCGGAAACCTCCAGGTAGGGTCCCGGCTCCGCCCGGCCCCGGGGAGCGAAGAGGTCCTGGTCGGAAACCTCTAGGAAAACCCTTTCCCCAGTGCGCAAATCGGTTAGGGCCAGGTGGGCGGCGTGAAAGGGGCCAAAGAGGCTTCCCGGAAGGCCCAGGATGCGGAAGGCGGGCGGGGCGTAGGCCTTGAAGAAGGCAAAGTGAAAAGCATAGGGCTCCACCCAGCCCGAGGCGTACCACCACTCCAGCTGGGCCGGCTTGGGGTCCCAGTCCTGGGGGTCGGGAAGCCGCTTTGGGTCCACCCCCACCAGAACAGGAGCGCAGGCCACCAACACCAAGGCCAAGGGCCACAACCGCCACATGGCCTTAATCTACCCTTAAGGGCCCCAGGCCCAATGTGGGCCATTTCCCATGTTAGATTTGGAACATGGCCCTTGGGCCCGTGCAGGCAGGAAGGCAGTGACGGCATGACCGACACCCACGCCCATCTAGACTTCCTGGAAGAGGCCGAGCTGGAGGAGGCCAAGGCCCACTTCCCGGAGCTTAGGGCCATCCTCACCTTAGGGGTGGACCCAAGCCGCTGGGAGAGAACCATAGCCCTAGCCCAAGGCAACGTCTACGCCGCGGTGGGCCTCCACCCCACCTCGGCCCATCTGCTTTCCCCCGAGGTAGAGGAAGCCCTTAGGCACTACGCCCGCCACCCCCGGGTGCGGGCTATAGGGGAAAGCGGCCTGGACTACCACTGGACCCCCGAGACCAAACCCGCCCAGCTTAAGGCCCTGGACTTCCAGGCCAGCCTGGCCCAGGAGCTTGGGCTTCCTTTGGTCCTCCACGTGAGAGGCAAGGACGGGAAGGCGGAAGAGGACCTGGCCGCTTGGCTTTTGGCCCACCGGCCCCCGCAGGTGGTCCTCCACGCCTTCGGGGGGCATCCGGTCCTCGAGGCCGCCGGCCTCCAGGTAGGCGCCTACTTCAGCTTTGCCGGCCCCCTCACCTACAGGAAAAACCAGGCCCTGCGGGAAGCGGCCCAAAGGCTTCCCTTAGACCACCTCCTGGTGGAAACCGACACCCCCTTCCTCCCCCCAGAGCCCCACCGGGGCAAGCGCAACCTTCCCCACCGCGTGCGCCATACCTTGGAAAAGCTGGCCGAGGTGCGGGGGCTCCCCTTTGGGGAGATGGAAGCCATTACCGACGCCAACGCCGAAAGGTGCTTCCGCTTTGCTGGCCGGGTGGGAAGCCCCTAGCCCACGTCCCCACCTTTTCCGGGGGCATGGGGCAGAATGCTAGACATGAAACGGCTTCTTCTCTTTTTCCTTCTCCTCCTGCCGGCCCTGGCCGCTCCCAGGCTGGTGGTGGAGCCGGAGGATGGCCTCAAGCCGCTACTGGACCTCATCGCCTCGGCCCAGGAGGAGATCTTGGTGAAGATGTATCTCTGGACCCCAAGCCGCCTGGACGTGGTGGAGGCCTTGGGGCAGGCCGTGGCCCGGGGGGTCAGGGTCAGGGTCCTCTTGGAGCGGGAACCCTCTGGGGGACGCGTGGACCTCACGGTATTCCAAGCCCTAAAGGACCAGGGGGTGGAGGTCAGGCTCACCACCCCCTTCCGCTTCGTTTTCGTTCACGAAAAAAGCCTGGTGGTGGACCGGAAGCGGGCCTGGGTGGGCACCATGAACCTCACGGGAAGCTCCTTCACCGCCAACCGGGAGTACGCCCTCATCCTGGATGACCCCAAGCAGGTGGCCGAAGCGGTGAGGGTTTTTGAAGCCGATTGGGAGGGGAAACGGCTGGACCTTTCCCAGGGCCTTCTCGTCTGGGCGCCAAGCCGTACCCTGGGCGGGGTAAAGGAGGGCAACGCCCGGGAAACCCTCCTGTCCCTGATCCGGGGGGCACAGAAGGAGATCCTCCTCGAGCACCAGGCCATGGCCGATCCCCAGGTGGTGGCCGCCCTCAAGGAGGCCTTAAGCAGAGGGGTCCGGGTCCGCCTGGTGGGAAGCCCAAGGGAACCTGGGGACACCTACTTCTTGGCGGGTGCGGAGGAGTTAAGGCAGGCTGGAGCGGAGGTGCGGTTCCTTCCCGACCCCTACGTGCACGCCAAGGCCCTGGTAGTGGACGGGGAGGTAGCCCTAGTGGGTAGCATGAACCTGAGCGCCAACTCCCTAAACGCCAACCGCGAGCTTTCCGTGCGCTTCACCCGCAAGGAAGCCCCTGAGGCCTTTGCCCGTCTGCTTTCCACCATGGAAAGGGATTACCAAGCGGGCCTTCCGGAAAACCCCTTTGCCCTGCCCCCTCTGGAAGGCGTCATCCCTTGGCAGGAAGCCCCCAAGCACTTTGGCCGCATCGCCACCGTGGAAGGGGTGATCCAACAGGTGGAGGACCGGGGCACCGTGGCCTTCCTCCGGTTTGGCCCGGGGGAAAGCGACCTGAGGCTGGTGGTCTTCCCCAGGAGCTATGGCCTCTTCCAACAACCCTTCCCCCAAAGCTACCTGGGAAAGAAGGTGCGGGCCAGGGGGCGCATCGTCCTTTACGCTGGGTACTACGAGATCGTGCTGGAGGATCCCTTGGTCCTCGAGGTGCTGGATGGAAGCCCTTAAGGCCCTGGGCTACGAGGTGAGCCCCATAGAGGGGGGCCTCTACGGGGAGAAGCGCCTCGGGGGCGTGGTCTACCAGGTCTTTTACTCACAGGAGGGCGACCTGCGCCTAAGGCGCCTCCGCTTTCTGAAGGAAGAGGCCCAGCCCCTAGACCTGGCCGGCGTAAGGGGAGAATGGGCGGCCAGATATCAGGTGGAGGAAAACTTTTTCGCGGTGGCGCCTGCCGAAGACCTCCCTTCCCTGGTCCTGGCCTTTGAGCGCCTTGACCTAGGGGGGGAAACCCCCTAAACTCAAGAGCAATATGCGCCCGTCTCGTCTTAATGATGCCTAGGCGGGGGGCATGACCATCCGGCCCCCCCGGTCCCCCATGGCCGGGGGGGCCAAAGCTTAAAGAGGAGGAAAGATGCGGGTTTTGGTTAGGGACTTGAAGGAGCAAATAGGCCAGGAGGTGGAGCTTTGGGGTTTTCTCCACTGGAGGCGGGACCTGGGCAAGATCCAGTTCCTTCTCCTTAGGGACCGAAGCGGCATCGTCCAGGTAGTAACCGGGGGGCAAAGGCTTCCCTTGCCCGAGTCCAGCCTAAGGGTAAGGGGCCAGGTGGTGGCAAACCCCAAGGCCCCGGGGGGCCTCGAGGTGCACGCCCAGGAGCTGGAGGTCCTATCCCCGGCCTTGGAGCCCACCCCCGTGGAGATCCCCAAGGAGGAGTGGCGGGCAAGCCCCGACACCCTTTTGGAATACCGCTACGTCACCTTAAGGGGGGAGAAGGCCCGGGCCCCTCTTAAGGTCCAAGCGGCCTTGGTGCGGGGCTTTAGGCGGTACCTGGACCGGCAGGGCTTCACGGAGATCTTCACCCCCAAGGTGGTGCGGGCCGGGGCCGAGGGAGGCTCGGGGCTTTTCGGGGTGGACTACTTTGAGTACCGGGCCTACCTGGCCCAGTCCCCCCAGCTCTACAAGCAGATCCTGGTGGGGGTATTTGAGAGGGTCTACGAGGTGGCCCCGGTCTGGCGCATGGAGGAGCACAACACCAGCCGCCACCTGAACGAGTACCTTTCCCTGGACGTGGAGATGGGGTTCATCAGGGGAGAGGAAGACCTCATGCAGCTTGAGGAAGGCCTCCTCCAGGAAATGCTGGAAGAGGCCCTTTCCAGCGCTGGGAACGAGATCCGGCTCCTGGGAGCCGAGTGGCCCTCCTTCCCCAAGGATGTGCCCCGCCTCACCCACGCGGAGGCCCGGAGGATCCTCAAGGAAGAGCTGGGCTACCCCGTGGGCCAGGACCTCTCCGAGGAGGCGGAGCGGCTTCTGGGCCAGTACGCCAGGGAGCGCTGGGGCTCGGACTGGCTTTTCATCACCCACTACCCCCGCGCCCTTCGCCCCTTCTACACCTACCCTGAACCCGACGGCACCACCCGGAGCTTTGACCTCCTCTTCCGGGGCCTGGAGATCACCTCCGGGGGGCAGAGGATCCACCGCTACCAGGACCTGGTGGAAAGCCTAAAGGCCAAGGGCATGGACCTGGAAGGCTTCCAGGGCTACCTGGAGGTCTTCAAGTACGGCATGCCCCCCCACGGGGGTTTCGCCATCGGGGCGGAGAGGCTTACCCAAAAGCTCCTGGGCCTTCCCAACGTGCGCTACGCCCGGGCTTTCCCCCGGGACCGGCACCGGCTTACCCCTTAGAGCCCCCCTCCCTGCCCGGCGGTAGGCACGGGACTCCTCTGTACCCTTTCCTTCGGCGCCTTAGCGAGATGACGCCTATCCAAGGTCCTTTCCGGGACCCCCACCCTGGCAGGGTGGGATGGTACTAAACGGCCCCACCCGGCAAAAGCCGGGGCGGGGCCGTATAAAAACCCTTTAGAAGCGATCAAAGAGGATGGCCCGCTTGACCTCCTCTATGAGTTGGGTCACGGGAATCTCCCGGGGGCAGGCCTCGGTGCAGTTGTAGGCGGTGCGGCAACGCCACACCCCGCTCCCCGAGCCCAAGGCCTTGAAGCGCTCCCTTTTTCCCCGGTCCCGGGAGTCAAAGATGAAGCGGTGGGCCTGGACGATGGCCGCAGGACCCAGATAGGTACCGTTCACCCAGAACACCGGGCAGCTGGTGGTGCAGCTGGCGCAGAGGATGCACTTGGTGCCGTGGTCAAACCGCTCCCTTTCCTCCGGGCTTTGCAGGCGCTCCCGGGCCGGGGGAGGCTCATCGTTGATGAGGTAAGGCTTCACCGCCCGGTAGGCAACGAAGAAGGGCTCCATGTCCACGACCAGGTCCTTCTCCACGGGCAAGCCCCTTATGGGCTCCACGGTGATGAGGCTTCCCAGGTCCTTCACCAGGGTCTTGCAGGCCAGGCGGTTCCTGCCGTTGATGAGCATGGCGTCGGAGCCGCAGATCCCGTGGCCACAGCTCCTGCGGAAGGCCAGGGTACCGTCCTGGTCTGCCTTTACCTTATGGAGAAGGTCCAGAACCCTATCCCAGGGCTCAGCCTCCACCTGGTAGGTTTGCCAGGTGGGCTTCTCGTGCTTGGCGGGGTCAAAGCGGAGGATCTTAAGGGTCACCTGCATGGCGCCTCCTAGTAGGTACGGGCCTTGGGCTCAAAACGGCCTAGGACCACGGGCTTGTAGCGGAAGGCCACCTTGCCGTCGGCCACCTTGTAGGCCAGGGTGTGCTTGAGCCAGTTTTGGTCGTCCCGCTCGGGGTAGTCCTCCCGGGCATGGGCCCCGCGGGACTCGGTGCGGTTTAAGGCGGAGTGCACCAGGGCCTCGGCCACCTCCAGGAGATACCCCAGTTCCAAAGCCTCCACCAGCTCGGTGTTGTAGACCTCCCCCTTGTCCTCTATGGAGATGTGGCGGTAGCGGTCCATGAGCTCCTTGAGGATCTCCACCTGCTTGGCCAATAGCTCCCCGGTGCGGAAAACCGAGGCGTTATCCATCATGGTCTGCTGGAGCTCCGCCCGGAGGACGGCCACCTTCTCCTTGCCTGTGGAGGCCTTAATCCGCTCAATCCGCTCGCGGCTTTCCCCCAGGTGCGCCTCGGTGAGTTCATGGTAGTCGGCATCCCTGGCAAAGCGGGCCGCGTGGATCCCAGCGCGCCGGCCAAAGACCACCAGATCCCCCAAGGAGTTGGTCCCCAGGCGGTTGGCCCCGTGCAGGCTCACGCAAGCCGCCTCCCCGGCGGCATAGAGCCCGGGCACCGCGGTGTTCTTCTCATCCTTAATGACCTGGCCCCACAAGGTGGTGGGAATCCCCCCCATGGCGTAGTGGGCGGTGGGCATCACCGGCACCGGCTCCTTCAAGGGGTCCACCCCCAGGTAGATGCGGCTGAACTCGGTGATGTCGGGAAGCTTTTTCTCAATGACCTCCGGAGGCAGGTGGGTGAGGTCCAAAAGCACGTGGTCCTTTTTGGGGCCCACCCCCCGGCCCTCCCGCACCTCCAGGTACATGGCCCGGGAGACCATATCCCTGGGGGCCAGGTCCTTGATGGTGGGGGCATAGCGCTCCATGAAGCGCTCCCCCAGGGCGTTCCTCAGGATGCCCCCTTCCCCCCTAGCCCCCTCGGTGAGGAGGATGCCCAAGGGGTAAAGCCCCGTGGGGTGGAACTGGTAGAACTCCATGTCCTCGAGGGGAAGCCCCTTGCGGTAGAGGATGGCCTGCAGGTCCCCGGTGAGGGTATAGGCGTTGGAGGTGACCTTGTAGATGCGGCCAAACCCTCCAGAAGCGATGACGATGGCCTTGGCCTGGAAGAGGTGCAGCTCCCCCGTGGCCAGCTCGTAGGCCACCAGCCCCTTGGCCACGCCGTCCTCCACGATCACGTCGGTAACGTGGAACTCGTTGTAGAAGGTGATGTTATGCTTCACGCACTGCTGGTAGAGGGTCTGGAGGATCATGTGCCCGGTGCGGTCGGCGGCGTGGGCCGCCCGGTGCACCGGGGCCTTGCCCCAGTCCTTGGTGTGGCCGCCAAAGCGGCGCTGGGCAATCCTGCCATTGGGCAAACGGTCAAAGGGAAGGCCCATGTGCTCCAGCTCCAAGACCGCCTCAATGACCTCCTTGGCGAAGACCTCGGCGGCATCCTGGTCCGTGAGGTAGTCCCCCCCTTTGATGGTGTCAAACATGTGCCATTCCCAGTGGTCCTCCTCCACGTTGCCCAAGGCCGCGCCTATCCCCCCCTGGGCCGCCCCTGTGTGGCTCCGGGTGGGGTAAAGCTTGCTGACCACCGCCACGTCGGCACCTTCCCGGGCCGCATAAAGGGCCGTAGCCAGGCCCGCCCCGCCTGCACCCACCACGATGACCTCGTGTCTGTGCGCCATACTAGTTCACCCCGAAATCATGGTTGAAAAGGGAAAGGCTTCCCAAGACGAAAAGAAAAGCGATGAGACCATAGAGCACCACCTTGGTCCAAAACCGCCTGGAAGGGTTGCGAATCCAGTCGTCCAGAACATACCGAAGCCCATTGGCCCCGTGCAGCAAGCCCAAGGCCAGGATCAAGAGATCGTAGATCTTCCAGGTGGTCTGGGAGAGTCTCTTGGCCACGTAGTCGTAATCAATCTTGTTGAGGTCGGCGATAATGGCGTTCATCCACATGTGGCCGATGAGCAAGAAGACCAACACCACCCCGGAGATGCGCATGAAGACCCACCAGTAGAGTTCCAGATTGGTGCTGGCCTCGAGCCTGGCCTCCTCGTAGCGTTTGGACTTAATCGCCATGGCCACCTCCTAGAATGCCGCCCCCGATCTTCACCAGGAAGGGCAGGTAGAAAAGGACGAAAAGAACCCAGACCCCATACCAAAGCTGCCGCTGGTACCGCACCCCCCAGGGGGTGAAGTCCATGAGGATGATCCTGAGCCCATTGAACCCGTGGTAAAGCACCCCGGCGATGAGGAGAAGTAGCCCCAGCTGGAAAACCGGCTGGTGGTAGAACTTCATGAGGGCGTTGGACACCTCCGGACCCCACATGGCGCTGGAGATGTTGGCCACGTGAAGCATCAGGAAGACCAGGATGCCCAGACCTGAGAGCCGGTGCAGGTAAAAGGCCCACTGCCCTTCTCTTCCCCTGTACATGGCACCTCCTTACCGGCCGCCATCATACCACTTTCCTTAAGGAGAGTGTGGGGCAGGGCTTATCTTACCCGCCGTATACCCCCACCCCCTATCTTCTTGGCTAGGGCAAGGGCCTTTTGCCCTTACCCCCACCAGACGGGCCGAGGGCCAATCCCCCTGGGGGGAACGAAGGGGTTTTCCCGCCCGGGAACGAGGTATTGACAGGGGGGGGAGGGGGGGGCATAATGGGGGGCGTGCCGCGGGGGGATACCCCGGGGGGCACGGGAAGGAGGTGGTCAGGATGGAACTCTTTGGATTCGGACCGCATCTGATGGTGGACGGCTACGACGCCAATCCCGAAAAGCTCCGGGACGCTGAGCTGGTGCGCCGTGTCCTGGACGAGCTCCCCGAGGAGATGGAGATGACCAAGGTGCTTCCCCCCTTCGTCTACAGCTACGGGCCCCAAGGGGAGGACGGGGTGACCGGGGTGGTGATCATCGCCGAAAGCCACATCGCCATCCACACCTTCCCCAAGAAGCGCTTCCTCTCCATAGACATCTTCTCCTGCAAGGCCTTTGACATGGCCCAGGTGCTCCGAAAGCTCACCGCGGTCTTTGAGATCGGCCGCTACGAAACCTACATGATCAACCGGGGCAAGGAGTTCCCCAAGGACCCCGAGCTGGCCCGGAAGATCGTTCTGGGGGAACGGGAGTACCTGGAAGCCCGGGTGGGCTAAGCCTATCCCTTCCCTCCCCCGGACCGGGGGTTTCATTTCGCCCTCATCCTTGCCCCCTAGCCTTGTAGTGGAGGCTTGGGTATGGTGCGTAAACTGTTGACGCTGGGCCTACTGGCGCTAAGTGCGGTTTTGGCGCAAGGTTATCGCGGCCTATCCCTGGGTACCCCCTATCCGGAGATCGGGGTTCAGCCCGGGGAAAGCGTGAACCTCACCCTAACCCTCAAAAACCATGGCCTTCCCCCCGGGGTGGTCCGGGTTCAGGTGGCCGAGGCCCCGCAGGGCTGGCAGGCCAGCCTCATCGGTGGGGGCCGCCTGGTGCGGGCGGTTTACCTGGCCCCCGATGGCGAGGCCACCCTTACCCTTCGCCTCCAGCCCCCCAAGGAGGTGAAGCCCGGCACCTACCGCTTCCTGGTGCGGGCCGAGGGGCTGGGCCAGGTGGCCACCCTCCCCATCGGCCTCGTGGTGGGCGAGGGCCTGCCGCAGCGGCTTAGCCTCGAGGCGGAGCTCCCCATCCTTAAAGGCCCCCCCACCAGCTCCTTCCGCTACCGGGTGACCCTGAAAAACGAATCCGACCGCGACCTCCTGGTCTCCTTGGAGTACGAGGCCCCCAAGGGTTGGCAGGTGACCTTCACCCCCGCCTTCTCCGGCCAGCAGGTGACCAGCCTCCCCATCAAGGCGGGGGAGAGCAAGGACCTGGACGTGGAGGTGTCCCTGCCCAAGGACACCAAGGCCGACACCTATGGCCTCACCCTGAGGGCCGTGGCCGGGGAGGCCAAGGCGGAGCTGGGGCTGACCCTGGAGGTCACGGGCCGGCCCCAGGTGCGCTTCAACACCAAGGAGGGGCGGCTTTCCGGCCAGGTGGTGGCGGGGCGGGAAAACCCGGTGAAGCTCCTCTTGAAAAACGAGGGGAGCGCCCCCGCCAAGGACCTTTCCTTCAGCGCCTTTGAGCCTTCGGGCTGGGAGGTGAAGTTTGAGCCCGACAAGCTGGACGCCCTAGAGCCCGGCCAGGAGCAGGAGGTGACCGCCCGCATCAAGCCCTCCCCCAAGGCGGTGACCGGGGACTACATGGTCACCCTAAGGCTTTCCGGAGCCGACGGCCTTTCCGAAAGCCTGGACTACCGGGCCACGGTGGTGCGCTCCAGCCTCTGGGGCCTGGTGGGGGTGGGCATCATGGCCGTGGCCCTTTTGGTCCTGGCCTTTGCCGTGAACCGTTTCGGCCGGAGGTAGCATGGCGGTCATAGAAACCCATGGCCTCACCAAGCACTACGGCCGGGTGGTGGCCGTGGAGGACCTGAACCTGGAGGTGAAGGAGGGGGAGGTCTTTGGCCTCCTGGGCCCCAACGGCTCGGGGAAGACCACCACCATCCTCATGCTCCTCGGCCTCACCGAGCCCACCAAGGGCGAGGCCCGGGTCCTGGGCCTGGACCCCATGCGGGAGCCCTTAAAGGTGAAAAGCCGGGTGGGCTATCTACCCGACCAGGTGGGGTTTTACGGGGAGCTCACCGCCTGGGAGAACCTGCGCTACACCACCAGGCTCCTTGGCCTGCCTGAAGAGGAAGCTAAGGCCCGCATTGAGGAGGTCCTAAAGCGCATGGGGCTATGGGAGGTGCGGGACCGGCGGGTTTCGGCGTTTAGCCGAGGAATGCGGCAGCGGCTCGGCCTCGCCGAGGTCCTCCTCAAACGCCCCAAGGTGGCCATCCTGGACGAGCCTACCCTAGGCTTGGACCCCGAGGCTGCCCGGGAGTTTTTGGAGCTCATCAAGGGCTTGAAGGCCGAGGGGATCACCACCCTCCTCTCCAGCCACCTCCTGCACCAGGTGCAGGAGGTCTGCGACCGGGTGGGGCTTTTCCACAAGGGCCGCCTGGCCCTCCTTGGGACCGTGGAGGAACTGGCGCAAAGGGTTTTGGGGGGTGGGTACGAAATCCTGGTGGAGGCCAGCCCCGGCCTCGAGGAATCCCTGCGAACCTTAGAGGGCGTGGGCCGAGTGGAAGCGGAAGGAGGGCGGTACCGCATCCTGGCGAGCCGTGACCTGCGTCCCGAACTGGCCCGCATGGCCGTGGAGCACGGTCAGCTCCTGGGCTTGGCCCTTCGCCGTCCCAGCCTGGACGAAGTCTACGCCCACTACTTCAAGGAGGTGGCCCATGCGGCGTGAAGGTTCCCCCTGGACCGGGCTTTGGGCGGTCTTCTTCAAGGAGATGGCCGACCACCTCACGGGGATCCGCATGCGCATTCTGGAAGGGCTGATCCTTCTCTCAGCCCTGGCGGCGGTTTACACGGGTACCCAAACCCTGCGCCAGACCGTGGGGGAAGACCCTTACCTGTACCTCAAACTCCTCACCACCGCCCAAGACCCCTTGCCCTCCTTCGTGGGCTTCCTCTCCTTCTTCGTGCCCTTAGCCGCCATCGCCCTGGCCTTTGATGCGGTGAACGGGGAGTACGCCAGGGGGACGCTTTCCCGCATCCTTTCCCAGCCCATCTACCGGGATGCCCTTCTTTTCGGCAAGTTCTTGGCTGGGCTTGGCACCTTAGCCGTGCTCCTTCTCGCCCTTTTCCTCCTGGTGGTGGGCCTGGGCCTCTTCACCCTAGGGGTGCCTCCTGGAGGCGAGGAGATGGGGCGGGCCTTTCTCTTCCTCCTGGCCACCTTGGCCTATGCGGGCTTCTGGTTAGCCCTAGGCCTTCTCTTCTCCGTGCTGTTCCGCCAGCCGGCCACCGCCGCCTTAGCGGCCATTGGCGTCTGGCTCTTCTTCGCGGTCTTCTTCCCCATCCTCACGGACCTGGCAGCGGGTGCCCTTCTCCTCCAAGCCGACCCCTTTGACCCGGAAAGCCAGCTGAAGCAGGCCAACCTGGCCCTTTGGATCTCCCGGCTTTCCCCCAACACCCTGTATGCGGAAACCCTAACCGCCGTGCTCAATCCCGCGGTGCGTTCCCTGGGCCCCATCCTCATCACCCAGCTGGAGGGAGCGGTGTTAGGAACCCCCCTTCCCCTCTCCCAAAGCCTCCTCCTCGTCTGGCCCCAGCTCACCGGCCTCGTGTCCTTGGTCATCCTCCTTTTCACCCTGGCCTACGTGAGCTTCCAGCGCCAGGAGGTCCGGGCCTAACCAACCCCGCTGGGGCTAAACGCCTCAGCGGGGACCCCATAAACCCTAGTCCTCCAGCCACTCGGTGGCGTAGGCGTTGGTCTTGGGGATGACGCAGAGGAACTCCACCGGCTCATCCCCCTCGTTCACATAGGCATGGGGCGTATCCGGGGGGATGTAGACCGCCTGCCCGGCCCCCACCTCCCTCACCTCGTCCCCCAAAAGCACCTTCATGCGCCCAGAGAGCACGTACTGCTCGTGCTCAATGCTGGGGTGCTTGTGCTTGGGAATCCTTCCTCCCGGCAGAATGGTGAACTTGCGGGTGATGAAGTGGGGCGCCCCGTCCTCAGGGCCGATGAGCACCTGGATAAAGGCCTTCTGCCCCCTTTCCACCGGCCGTGCCTCCACGCTGGCCGCCTGCTTCACCACAGGCCTCATGCGGACCATTGTAGCAAAAGCGCCTCCACTTCCTCATCGGTAACCTCGCCAAAATCCATGTAGTAAGCCCCCACGGCGGCAAAGTCCGCTGGGGTAGAGAGCGCCACCACCTCGGCCTGATCCTTCAACCTCTCCACCGCATCGGGGCTGGCCACCGGCACCGCCACCACCACCCGGCGGGGCTTCTCCGAGAGGACCACGGCTAAAGCCGCCTCCATGGTGGAGCCGGTGGCGATGCCGTCATCCACCAGCACCACATCCCGGCCCGCAAGAGGTACTTTAGCCCGCACCTTCCGGTAGCGCTCGGACCGCTTGCGAATCACGTCCCTCTGCCGGGCCGCCTCCCGCTCCAGGTAGCTTTGGTCGGCGTACTGCGAGGCATAGGATTTCAAGACCAAGCCTCCCTTCTCCCCCACCGCCCCCAAGGCGAACTCCGGATTCCCCGGAGCCCCCACTTTGCGCACCAAGACCACATCCAGCTCCCCACCCAAGCCCCGGGCCACCTCATCGGCCACCACCACCCCGCCTCGAGGGATGCCCAGCACCACAGGGCGTTCCAATCCCAAGGGCCTTAGGGCCTCCGAAAGGAGCGCACCGGCATGCCTGCGGTCGCGGAAGCGCATAGGAAAACCTCCTTACTCATGCTACACCCCACCACCGTCTTGAACGCGGTATAAGGTTCTTGGTAAGCTCGGGGTGAAGGAGGTAAGGTATGGACCAAACCCGCTCCAAACCTTGGCTTGCCCACTATGACCCCGGTGTACCCCCCGAGGTGGAGGTACCGCCCATACCCCTTTGGCGCTTTCTGGAAGAAAGCGCCCATCGCTACCCACAAAACACCGCCTTAGAGTTTTTGGGGAAAACCCTTACCTACGCCGAGCTATGGGATAAGTCCCGACGTTTTGCCGCAGGGCTAACGGCCTTAGGGGTTAAGCCCGGGGACCGGGTGGCCATCATGCTGCCCAACTCCCCCCAGTTCGTCATCGCCTTCTACGGCACCCTTTTGGCCGGGGGGGTGGGCGTCAACGTAAACCCCCTCTATACCCCCAGGGAGCTGAGGCACCAGCTAAAGGACTCGGGTGCGGAAACCCTCATCATCCTAGACCATCTCCTGCCCCGCTTCCTGGAGGTGGAGGGGGAAACCCCGGTGAAGCGCACTGTGGTTACGGGTATCAAGGACTTCCTCCCCTTCCCCAAAAACCTCCTCTACCCCCTAAAGGCCAAGAAGGACAAGCTTCCCCTAGGCTACCCCAAGCGCCAAGGCTTCCACGCCTTTACCCATCTGCTCAAGCACCCTCCCGCCACCCCCCACCCGGCGGATCCCGAGGAGCTGGCCCTCTTGCAGTACACCGGGGGCACCACGGGCATCTCCAAGGGGGCCATGCTCACCCACAAGAACCTGGTGGCCAACGTCTTGCAGATAGACGCTTGGGACCCCACCTCTAAGGACCTTCGTGGCCAAGGGGTAATGCTGGGGGCCCTGCCCTTCTTCCACGTCTACGGCATGACCGTGGCCATGAACTACGGCATCTACTCCGGATACAAGATCGTCCTCCTCCCAAGGCCAGAGATCCACGCCATCGTGGAGGCCATAGAGAAGCATGGGGTTACCCATTTCCCTGGGGTACCTACCCTGTACGTGGCCTTCAACAACTTCCCGGGGATTGAGAAGAGAAACGTGAAGAGCATCCGCATCTGCCTCTCCGGGGCTGCCCCCTTACCCGTGGAGGTGGCCAAGCGCTTTGAGGAGATCACCGGGGCCCGGCTCATAGAGGGGTATGGCCTATCCGAAGCCAGCCCCGTGACCCACTCCAATCCCGTCCTGGGGGAGATCAAAAAGGGCTCCATCGGCATGCCCTTCCCCAGCGTGGACGCCAAGGTGGTGGACGAGGAAGGGCACGAACTCCCCCTGGGGGAGGTGGGCGA